>CALGMO010000081.1 GCA_937961665.1 uncultured Fimbriimonadaceae bacterium | reverse complement strand
TCCCCGAGGAGTTCTATCTGAACGCCTTCCGCAAGGGCGTCGACGGGATCATCGTGATGAGCAGCGGCTCGGACTGCCCGTACGAGGGCGCCTACCGCCGCCTCTCCGCGCGCATCCAGCGCGTGTACAAGCGCATGAAGGAGGAGGGCATCGACCCGTCCCGCCTCAAGCTCACCACCATCTGCACGGTCTGCAAGGCCGCCTTCCTCAAGGAGATCGCGGAGATGCAGCAGAACCTGCGGAAGCTCGAGGAGGCCGCCGCCAAGGCGTAGGAGAACCGCCATGATCGCCAACCATCCCGTGGAAAGGGCCGACGCGCTGGTCGTCGGAGCCGGCATCGCCGGTCTCCAGGCCGCGCTGGACCTCGCCGACCAAGGCTTCCAGGTCGTGATCGTCGAGCGACAACCCAGCATCGGCGGCCACATGATCAACCTCAGCAAGGTCTTCCCGACGCTGGACTGCGCGAGCTGCATCACCACGCCCCGCATGGCCAGCACGGCCCACCATCCCAACATCCAGGTCTTTACCTACTCCGAGGTGGATTCCATCCGCCCCGTGGGAGACCGGTTCCAGGCCACCATCACCCGCAAGCCGCGCTACATCGACGAGGACAAGTGCATCGGGTGCAAGCGCTGCGAGGAGGCCTGCACGGTCTATCTGCCGGACGAGTACGACCACTCGCTCGGCGCCAAGAAGGCCGTGTCCATCCCCTTCACCAACGCCATCCCGCAGTACCCCGTGCTCGACATGGACGAGTGCTTCCTCTGCGGCGGATGCGCCCGGGCCTGCCCGACCGACGCCATCGACTACATGCAGAAGCCGGAGACGTTCCAGCTCGAGGTCGGCGCGGTCATCCTGGCCACCGGCTACGACATGACGCCGATGGACGCCAAGAGCCAGTACGGCGGCGGCAGGCTGCCCAACGTGATCTCCCCGTGGCAGGCCGAGCGGCTGCTGGCCCCGCACGGACCGTACGGCGGCGTGCTGAGGCCCTCGGACGGGAAGATCCCGGACAGCATCGCGTTCGTGCAGTGCGCGGGATCCCGCGACGCGAGCCTCGGCGTTCCCTACTGCTCCCGCGTGTGCTGCATGTACGCGATCAAGCAGGCGATGCTGCTCTCCGGCTCTCTGCCGATCGCGGACATCACGATCTACTACATGGACATCCGGGCGTTCGGCAAGGGCTACGAGCAGTTCTATCAGAGCGCCAAGGCCATGGGCATCGAGTTCGTCAAGGCCAAGGTCGGCCGCATCCGCGAGGACGAGGAGCACAACCCGATCCTGCGCATCGAGCGGCAGGAGGCCGACAGCGCTCCCGAGGAGGTGAAGCACGACCTGGTGATCCTCTCCCTGGGGATGGTGCCCGCCTGGATCCCCGACCGCGACGGCATCGTGCCGCTGCAGACCGGCTCCGACCGGTTCCTGCTCAGCCCCAAGCCCAGGATCTCCCCGACCCTGACGACCATGCCCGGCGTGTTCGCCTGCGGCGCGGCCACCGGGCCGAAGGACATCGTCGACACCATCGTGGAGGCCGGCGCCGCCGCCATGCAGGCCGCCGCCCACCTCCAGCGCAACCTCGTAGGAGCCGCGAAATGAGCGAAGTCCCGAACGAGAACCCCGTCCACGGCACGCCCGAGCAGGAGGAGGTCCGGGTCGGCGTGTACGTCTGCCACTGCGGCGGCAACATCTCGGACGTCGTCGACGTGCAGAGGGTCGCCGAGGAGGTCGGGAAGCACCCGGACGTGAAGGTCAGCAAGCACTTCATGTTCATGTGCTCCGACCCCGGCCAGCAGCTGATCATGGAGGACATCCGGCGCAACGGCATCAACCGCGTGGTGGTGTCCGCCTGCTCGCCGTTCCTTCACGAGACCACGTTCCGCAAGGCCCTGCAGCGCGCCGGCCTGAACCCCTACCTGTACGAGCACGTGAACGTGCGCGAGCAGGTCAGCTGGGTGCACAAGGGCAAGCCGGAGTCCGCCACCGAGAAGACGATCCGCCTCACGCTGGCCGGCGTCGAGAAGGTCGCGCGCCAAGACCCGCTGGAGGCGATCCGGGTGGAGGCCGAGCAGCACGTGGTGGTGATCGGCGCCGGCGTCGCCGGCATGCGCGCCGCCGTGTCGGCCGCCCGGCGAGGCCTGCGGGTGACGCTCCTCGAGAAGTCGGACCGCACCGGCGGACGCCTCAACGAGCTGTCCACGCTCTACCCCGACAACGAGTCGGCGCAGACCGTCGTGGACGAGCTCACCGCCATGGTGCAGTCCGACCAGAACATCGACCTGTGCCTCAACAGCCGCCTGACGATGATCGACGGCTACGTCGGCAACTTCACGGTCGGCTTCGAGACGCAGAGCCCCGAGGGGCCGGTGACCCGCCAGATCCGCGCCGGCGCCATCGTCCTGGCCACAGGCTATCGGCACTACGAGCCTTTCGAGGGCGAGCTGGGCTACCGCCAGAGCCCCGACGTCCTGACGCTGCCGGAGTTCAATCGGCTGCTGGAGTCCACACCCCCCGGCGAGCTGATGGAGCTGAACGGCAGGCGCATCCGACACGTCGGCTTCGTGCACTGCGTCGGCAGCCGCCAGGTGGAGGGGATCCACCAGCCGCAGCCCGACGGCAAGGTCAACGACTACTGCTCGCGGGTGTGCTGCACGGCGACGCTGCACGCCATCCACCGGCTGCTCGACAAGCATCCCGGCGTGCGGGTGTTCGACGTGTACCGCGACATCCGAACCTACGGGCGCGGCCACGAGGACCTGTACGAGAAGGCGAGCAAGCGCGGCGTGCTGTTCTTCCGCCACACCGAGGAGAACCAGCCCGTGGTCCGGCTGAACGCGTCCTCGAACGGCCGGCCGAGGCACAGCCTGCAGGTTCAGGACGTCCTGACTTGGAACGAGGAGGTCGAGATTCCGGTGGACCTCGTCGTCCTGGCGACCGGAATGATGCCCAACGACATCTCCGGCATCATCCAGACGATGAAGCTGCCGGTGGGCGCCGACCGCTTCCTGCAGGAGGTCCACCCCAAGCTCCGCCCGGTGGAGGTCGCCAACAACGGCGTGTTCCTCGCGGGAACCTGCCAAGGCCCGATGGACGCCGTCGAGGCCGTGGCCGCCGGCGAGGCCGCTGCCGTCAAGGCGTCGATCCTGCTCTCCAAGGGCGTGATCGAGATGGACCCGTTCGTGGCGCGCGTCCGAGAGGAGAAGTGCACCGGATGCGAGCTTTGCCTGGCCGAGTGCGAGTACCGCGGCGCGCTGACGATGGCCGAATCGGCCGACGGCCGCAAGGTGGCCCGAGTCAACCCCGCCCTGTGCGCGGGATGCGGGGCGTGCGCGGCCGTCTGCGAGCCAAGGGCGATCGAGGTGGCCGGCTGGTCGCTCGACCAGTTCGACGCCATGGTCGACGCGCTGGTGGCGCACTGAGGGGGACGAAGATGGCAGAGGAAACCGCCAAGAAAACCAACCGCGCCCTGGAGCAGCTGAAGCAGCTGCGCTCGGAGCGCGCCGAGGAGAACAAGAAGAAGGCCGAGCGGCAGAAGGAGCAGAACCGCCTGCAGAAGGCCGTGCTCGACGCCTTGGGCGACGGGGAGCGCACCGTCCCCGAGATCGCCGA
>CALGMO010000080.1 GCA_937961665.1 uncultured Fimbriimonadaceae bacterium | reverse complement strand
GTGGGGAGCTCCCTTGCGCAGGGTCGCGCTGTGCGGCCTTCCGGAGAGCCACGGCGCCCTGCTCGAAGAACTTCCCCCAGAGTACGATCCGCCCCGACTGCCGATTCTGCCCTTGGCCCACCTGCGGGGTGATTTCGGTGCCCTGTTCCAAGACGGTCCACCCGTGGCGGCAGTCCGGCTGCCGCCGGACGCCTCCACCGACGGAGTCCGAGAGGCGCTGAGAGCCGTCGGCCCCGGGAGGGTCGGGCCATGAACGCCCAAGAGCGCCTCAAGCTGGCCTACCACGCGTGGAGAGCCCGCTGGGGCACCTACAGGGAGGCGCGATCGGTCGTGCTGATCCCCCACGCGCCGCGGGACGGATCGGCCACGGTGGTTTGGGCGGAGGCCGACCGACGGCAGACCGACCGCCTTCTGGAGCGGCTGTTTCCCGAAGGCCTGGATCCGGCCGTCGGACGCGAGCATCTTCCGCTGGATCGCCTGCTCGCGGCATCTCCGCCGAGCGATCTGCACCTCGCGGCCTTCCGGTCGGGGCTGCTTCTAGGCATGCGCCTCCGCAGAGCGGGCTGGCACCTCCACCTTCGCTGGGTCGACGTGTGCATCGACCTCGGCGGCGGCACCGACGCCGTCCTGCGCAACGCCAGCCGAAACGTCCGTCGGAGCTTGGACGCCCTCCGCTCCGAAGGCTGGACCGTCTCCGTCTCCACCGACGACGCCGACCTGGAGCGTTTCCACGCGGAGATGTACCTGCCGACCCTGGAGCAGCGCTACGGCGACAGAGCCACCCGGTTCGACCTGGGCTCGCTCCGCGAGATGCTTCGCAGGGGTTTTCTGCTGAAGGCGATCCACGGCGGCCGGTGGCTCGCCGCAGACTTGGCCGTCGTCTGCGGCAGGGAGCTGTGGCTCGCGGTCGCCGGCATCCAAGGCGGCAGCGAGGACGTCAGGCGCTCGAACGTGGCGACGCTCCTCACGGAGGCGGCCCTCCGTCGCGCCGAGGCCTCGGGGCTCTCCCGCGTGAACCACGGCGGGTCCATGGGGTTCGCCGACGAGGGCACGCTCCTGTACAAAACGAGGTGGGGCGGCGTGCCCGAAGCCCGTGGCTATTCCCTTCGCGGCGGCCGATTCTACGCCCGGGATTGGACGGACGTGGCTCTCTGGTGCGATCCCAAGGCTCCCGGCGTGCCCGAGGCGCTGGATCGCGCTCTGCCGATCGTGGACGAGGGGCACCGAACCGGCGCGCTGGCGGGCACCAAGCCGCGCCCCGGCGACTTCCGCAGACTGGGCGAGCGGTTCGGGTGGTCCGTCCTGGCGTCAGCCGAGCCCTAGAACTTCCTTCTGAGCCGCGATGAGCAGGTCGATGCCCCTCTTGGCCATGCCGAGCATCTTGGCCAGCGTCTGATGGGTGAACGGCTCGCTTTCGGCGGTGCCTTGGATCTCCACGAACTTGCCGCTCGCCGTCATCACCACGTTCATGTCGGTGGAGGCCCGACTGTCCTCCTCGTAGCACAGGTCCAGCAGCTCCTGCCCCATCACGACCCCCACGCTCACGGCGGCGAGCGGCTCCACCAAGAACGGCTTCTTGATCAGCCGCCTCTCCAGCAGCCAGCGCTGGGCCTCGTAGGTTGCGACGAAGGCGGCCGTTACGGCCGCAGTCCGGGTTCCGCCGTCCGCCTGGATGGCGTCGCAGTCGGGCGTGATCGTCCTCTCGCCGAGCGCGCTCAGGTCGGTCACGGCTCGGAGCGACCGGCCGATCAGCCGCTGGATCTCCATGGTGCGGCCGTTGGGCTTCATCAGCTCCCGCTGGTTGCGCTCGCGGCCCGATCGGGGAAGCATGGAGTACTCGGCCGTCAGCCAGCCGCCGCCCTCGGCTCTCCGCCAGCCCGGCACGCGGTCCTCCACCGTCGCCGTGACGAGCACGTGCGTGTCTCCGAGCTTCATGAGGCACGAGCCCTCGGCGAACTTGGAGAATCCGGGTTGGAGAGAGAAGGGGCGCAGCTCGTCGGGCTGCCGGCCATCGGGACGCATGGACGCAGTCTACCCCCCGCCGCTCGCGGGACCGTCCTCGAGGAACCTCCGAGCCTCCGCCTTGCGAACGAGTTCGCGCATCGCGTCCGTGCCGCGGGACTCGAACTCCTCGGGATCCCCAAGGAAAACCAGGCGCCCTGCTTCGAGGAACGCCACCCGGTCCGAGACCCGGAACACGGACGAGACATCGTGGCTCACAACGAGCGAGGTCACACCCAGCCGATCGCGCAGATCGACGATCAGCCGGTCGATCTGGTAGGTCGTCACAGGGTCGAGCCCTGTGGTCGGCTCGTCGTAGAGCATGACCCGGGGCCTCGCCGCCAAAGCCCGTGCGATCCCCACCCGCTTGCGCATTCCGCCGCTCAGTTCGGCGGGCATGAGGGCGCCGGTGCCCTCCAGGCCGACCAAGGCCAGCATCTCCTCGGCGAGGCGATCGAGCTCCTTCTGCCCCAAGCCGCTCCAGCGGCGGGCTCCGAACAGGACGTTCTCCTTGACGCTGAGGTAGTCGAACAGCGCCGCCGACTGGAACACCATGCCGAGGAGCCTGCGGGCCTCGTCCGGCCGCTTGACCACGTCGACCCCATCGACCTCCACCCTGCCCGACGTCGGCTCGATCAGACCGGCGATGCAGCGCAGCAGCGTCGTCTTGCCGCCCCCGCTGCCACCCATCACCGACACGATCTCGCCGGCCCCCACTGAGAGGTCGATCGAATCGAGCACCGTGCGCCCGCCGAACCGCTTGGTGAGGGCCTCGGTCCGGATCATCAGTCGACCGTGACCGTGTAGTGCGGCAGGTGCCCGAAGAGCGAGGTCCGCAGGCCCTTCACCCTCGGGCAGATGAGTTCGGGATCCCGCTGGAAGTAGATCGGCACCCACGGCGCGTCTTGGAGCGCGATGTCCTCCGCCTTCGCGTACAGCTCCAGCCGCTCCTTCTCGTTCTGCGAGACGTCGGCCTTGCGGCACAGCGCGTCGAACTCCGGGTTCACGTAGCCGATCGTGTTCTCGGGCCCGTAGGAGGCGAGCATCGTGCTCAGGAAGTTCTGGGGATCGAGGTAGTCCGCCATCCAACGCATGTGGAAGAACCCGATCTCGCCGCGCTGGTGCTTCTCGAGGTAGGCCTTCCACTCCATGGTGCGGAGCGTGACCTCGATGCCGAGGTTCTTCTTCAGCTGGCCTGCGACGTCCTCCGCGACGAGCTTGATGTCCGGGCGCTGCTCCCGAAACGTCAGCTCGAGCTTGATCTTGGATGGGTCCACCCCCGAGGCCTGGAGCTCGCGGCGGGCGCCCTCGACGTCGAACGGCAGCGACGCCGCCTTGGGCCGATGCCCGAGCACGCCCGGGGGCACGATGCCCTCCGCCACGGTGCAGAGCCCCCTCAGCGTCTGCTCCACGATCTGCTTCCGATCGATCGCCATCGCGATCGCCCTGCGGAAGCTGCGGTTTGCGAACAGAGGGTCCGCCTTCGGCGCCATGCCGATGTACCAGATGCCCGGGCGGTCGAAGAACTGCAACTGATCCTTGAGCTTGGGGTCGCGCTGGACGGCCTCCACGTCCTGGCGCTCGAGCACCAGCAGGTCGATCTCGCCCGAGCGGAACATATTGAGCCGTGTCTGGGCGTCCTTCACCACGGGGCGCTCCAGGCGATCGATCTTCGGCGAACCCAGGTGGTATTCGCGGAACGCCTCTAGCACCACCAGCTGGTCCGGCACGTACTCCCTCGCACGGAACGGCCCGGTGCCCACCATCTCCTTCACCGAACGGATCTCCTGGCCGGGCTGCACGGCCTCCCTGCACACCACGAACGCCGTGGGGTACGTCAGCTTGCCGAGGAAGTACGGCTTGGGCGAGTCGATGGTGATCTTCACCTCGTACGGGCCCACCACCTGGACGCCCCGGACCTCGCTGGCCTGGCCCCTCAGCTTGTCGGCGACCCCGACGATGTCGGACAGGTAGGTCTGTGCGACCGGGCTCTTGAACTTCGGATCGCAGTGCCGCTCGAACGAGAACTTCACGTCCTCGGCGGTCAACTCCCGGCCGTTGTGGAACTTGACGCCCTTCTTCAGATGGAACAGATAGGTGCGCCCGCCGTCGAGAACTTCCCACTTCTCCGCGAGGTTGGGCTGCACCTGGTTGTCCTCGCCCCAGGCCACCAAGCCCTCGAACACCTGCTGGATCAGGTCGATCGTGTCCCCGTCCTGCACCATCCCCGGATCGAGCGTGGTGGGACTGGTGACGATGGGGTAACGGAACACCTTCTCCGAACCGGCACCCGAGCTCCGGGCGCCCGTCCCGCAACCGCCAGCCAGCAGACCGACGGCGACCAACACTCCGGCGAGGATCCACCTTCGCATGGCGTGGAGTTTACTAGACCCTGCCACGGGGATCCGTGACGCCCTGCCCGAGCCGGAGCTCCCGCACCCAGGACTCGTGGGCTGGAAGCGACACCGCGCAGACCTCCCTCCAGAACGGAGCCATGGCCAAGAGGCACTCCGCCGCCCGGCGCAGGTGCGGTGGCGGCGCATCCAGCTCGGCGGTTCGCCGCCATCCGATCACGGCCTCCCTGGCCGCCGAGAACGCGTCGCTGTAGCGCCGGGCGGTTTCGGGCGAAACGAGCCCTCCGGCCGTCGGCGAGAGAAGCCAAGTCGGACCGGAGGGCGACTGACCGGTGTCCACGCAGGCGGCCAGCTCGGGAGCGAATCCGGCTTCCGCCAGCAGGCGGGCTTCGGCCCAGACGGCCGCGGTCAGTGGCTCCGGGTGGCCCTCCAGAGCGTGCAGGGACCGAACGAGGAGCTCGAAGAGTTCTGGCACCGGCTGCTCGTAGGGTGCCAGCGCCGCGTACAGCTCCGCCAGGGCGAGGGCCGGCATCAGCCGCTCCAAGTCCTCCCGCAACCCCGGAAACGCCTGGATGGGCTGGCTCTGCGTCACGTACCTCAGCCGCTTGCCCTTGGCGAGCTGGAGCGAACCGAGCATGAGCGGCTCGGACATCCCCGTCAGGCGCGACGCCGCCTTGCGAGCCCCCTTGGCGATGGCGTCCAGCTTCCCCTGCTCCAGAGTCAGCAGGGTGAGCCGGCGATCGGCGTCGCCGGCCTCGAAGCGACGGAGGACGATCGCGTGGAGCGTCTCCTCCTGGGGCACCGCCGCCTCAGCTCAGGTGCAGCACGCTGCGCCACAGCCACTCGATCCAGACGAAGTACATCCGGTCAATGAACAGGGCGAAGCGGGTCATGACGGTCGAACCGAAGATCGCGCCGAAGCCCACCATCAGCACCAGGCGCCCGGCCGTGCTCATGCCCTTCAGGAAGCGGCTCTTGAACTCGGTGCAGAAGATGAAATAGCTGAGCACGCAGAGCAGAGTGGCCACGAAGATCAGGTTGTTGATCGCCTGCGACAGGTACACGTTCGGGTCGGGCTGGCCGTTCACCGCGGGCGGCACCGTCAGCGAGCTGAACGTCGTCGGGATCAGAACCTTCACGGAGTCCTGCATCTGGGGGCCGTAGAGGTTGAACCAGTTCAGGAACGCCTGTCCAGCGCCCAAGCCGATCAGCAACCCCAAAGGGATGCGGCTGATCCAGTTGTGCTTCCTGCTGAAGATCAGGTAGGCCATGAAGGCCATGGGCACCACGAACGCCCAAGGCCAGACGGCGGGCTCCTTCATCAGGCCCGTCTGCTCGTCCACCTTGCCCACCATCTGGCCCCACCACTGGTCCTTCAGGGTGTCGGTCCAGATCGCCGTCAGCGACCATCCGGCCGCGAGGCCGAGGAACATGTGCTCGAAGAAGCGGTAGAGCTTGGTCTCTTTGTACAGGACGCTGTACAACCCGACGGTGGCGAGCACGCCCGCCGTCATCTTGATGAACACGTAGGTCGGGTTCTCGAGGTTCATCGCTTCTTGCTCCGGTTCGTCAGCCACATGCCGACGTTTCCGACGGCGACGGCGAGGATGAGCAGCGTCAGCGCGCTATGGAGTGCCAAGTAATAGGCCATGCCTCGGTCGAAGTTCTTCGCGCCCTTGAACGCGGCGGCCACGGGCTTGCCGGGAGCGTCGCCCCCGACGACGCCGGCCGCGTCGATGCCCTTCTCCATCAGCCACTCCAGCTCCACGCAACCCGAAAGGCCGTTGACGAGACCCTTCAGCTGGCCGGACTTGTAGTAGTTGAGCTGTTCCGGGAACATGACGCCGGTGATCATCGAGATCACCTTGACCTGCTTGCCGATACGGGCGACGATCGTGGGCATCGTGCCCGAGGCGGAGAGCGTCACGTAGGCGTACACGTCCTCGATCCTCTGGACGTTCCGAAGAACGGGCGACTCGAACACGCTCTTCTTCTCGCCCGTGCTGGGGTCGGTGGCCTGACGGGTCTTCCAAGCCTCCCGGACGTTCTGATGCACCGTCTGGAGCATCGTCGGACCGTCCGGGAAGAAGCCGAGGATCAGGTAGTCCTCCCACTCGCGGTACGGCGCCTCTCCGGCCGCCTTGCGCTCCTCGTTGATCGTGCGGATGAATCCGCGGGCGATCTCGATGCACTGCGGCTCCACCCAGCTCAGCACGGCGAACTTCGCGCCCGACCGCATCAGGATGCGCAACAGGGCCTCCATCTGCCCGCCGTTCTCCCCCCGCGAGGAGTTCGTGAAGCCCGTGTCGACGATCACCACCCCGCCCGGCGGCACGTTCCGCAGAATCTTGTACGCCTCGATCGTGTAGGCCTCCGGCCTTGTGGGCACCTCCACCTTGCGGATCTGCGTGACGACCAGCGACAGGGAGACGACGAGGAACAGGATGAAGTACAGGAAGGTCCGGTTGGCGGACTGCAGCAGCTCGCCGATCGGCTTCTTGGCCGGTCCGGTGTTCTGATCGGACATCAGTGGCTAACCCCCTTCTCGATGCTGAGCCAGAGCCTCAGCGCCATCGCGAGACCGCCGATCGCAAGCCCGAACTCCATCGCGCGGATGCTCGGGCTCTGCAGGTTGTCCTGGATCCAGGTTCGGATCGTCGGCAGGCGGAGGCTGTCCACGATCACCGACTCGCCGGGCTTCGCCAGCGAGTTCAGCAGCGTGTCCTGGCTCACGACCACCCCTCCCATCAGGCCGAGCATCACGATCAGCGCGGTGCCCAGCAGGATCGTGGACTCCGTGGATCGGATGCGGAACGCGCGGTACGCCGCGGAGAAGATGAAGAACGCGATGATCGAGAACATCACCGCGTCCATGTTGATGAACAGGCCGGAGAACAGCAGATCCTTCGCGAAGTGCGGGAAGAGGCTGGGAGTCTCAGAGGCCGCCTTGGCACCCTCGGGGGTCAGCCGCGTGATCCAGTCCCAGTATCCGAAGAGGATCATCGAGGCCATGCTGAGCGTGAAGACCAGGCTGAAGAACCAGTCCTTCTGGCGCTTGAGGAGCCGACCGAGGTGGATGCTCAGCAGGGAGTAGATGCCGATGCCGAGCAGCATGGCCCCGAGCGACTGCGCGAAGGCGGTCACGGACGGCAGCGTCCCCTGGAGCCAGAAGCTGAACCCCTCCACGGCGTTGCGGGGCACCTCATCCGGGCTGTAATCCTGGGCGGTCGGCCACAGCCAGTGCAGCACGAAGTACAGACCGCCAAGGAACGTGACGGCGCTGACGATCATGGGTCGAACCCGCGTGGGCGTTCGGAGCAGGGCGGCCACAGCGACGAAGCCCACCACCACGGCCCCCACGATGAGCGCCCACATCTTCGCCGAGCCGGGCTCGGCCTGCCAGAAGCTCAGCGGCTGGGTCGCTTGCGCCAACGGAATCACGAGTCACCTCCAGTGCTGGTCTCGGCGCCGGGCTTCTTCTGCCTCGGCGGGTCGAGCGGCCCCGGCTTTCGCGGCGAGAAGAAGCGCAGCGGCAGAATCTCGTCGTTCCTCTTCATCCGAGCGGGGATCGGACGCATCTCGCCGGCCTTGCCGGGCTCCTGCACCCACTCCGCGGTCTGCTGCACGAACCGCTTCTCGACCGAGCCGAACAGGCTGGAAACCACGATCAGCGACGCGATGGCCAGCTTCGACCAGTCCTGGCCAACGAGGCTGCCCACGAGCACCGGCTCGCGGCTCAGATAGGCGCTGGCGGCGTAGAACTCGTCGCCGATCATCACGTAGTCGCAGGCCGCGATCAGGAACGGGGTCTGCGTGGTGATCGTCGAGGCCGCGACCTGAATGGCGCCGACCGCGTTGGCCGACTCCGCAACGATCAGCGACTCCGCGTACCAGTCGCCCATCAGGAACGCCGCCGCCACGCGCTCGCGGTAGATCAACCCGGCGACGCCGGCGGCGAACGCGAACTGCCTGTCCGTGACGAACCGCACCGACTGCGGGTCGAACCGCTCCGGCACTCCCTCCGTCTGGTACACGTCGCGGATCATCTCCGTCGCGACGCTGTACAGCGGCGCGTTCGCCAACAGCAGACGGATCGGCGTGGCGAACCGCGCGGCGGTCCGCGTGATGTAGCCGAAGATCTTGATCGCCTGGATGCCAACCGGGTCCAGGCCGCTCAGGCCCGGCACCATGAGCACCGGCCGGCCCATCTCGGTGGAGCGCCCGATGGCCTCGTCGATCGCGCTCAGTCCCGGAATCCTGCGGATGAAGAGCTGCTTGCCGCCCCTCGCCCGCTGGATGTTGAACAGGATGAACACGATCAGCAGGACGACGAAGAGGATCTGGAGATAGCCGGTGTCGTAATACTGCATCAGGCCGGGGCCTCCTCGCGCGCGGTCTCCAGCATCTGGATGAGGCGCTCGATGTTCTCCCGCTTGGACAGCAGCCGGGAGTAGTCGTTCACGAAGTCGAATCCGAAGAAGGGAACGAGGAACGGCGCGAACGCCAAGGCCGCCTGGCCTCCCAGGTAGGCCAAGGGCTTGTGCATCTCCAGGAACAGAATGGCGGGCGTCTCCAGCCGACGCTGCACGATGGCGCTCGCGGCCTTCTGCAGCAACGCCGAAGTCTGCTCCTCCGTCAGGTCCTCATCCCAGAAATGCGGCATCGTGTGGCAGTCGCCTCCGCACGAACCCAAGCACCTCGTCGCGGTTGCGATTGAAGCGAATGTATACCCCGCGAAAGGGCGCGGTTCGCGATGGTTTGTCCAGAGGAGACAGTTTCAGCCCGTCCTCGCCGAGGATCGCCCGGCGCACCGAGGGCCATTCGATCGCCGTCACGCTCACCCCAACCCGCGCGCTGGCCCCGGTTCCGTCCAGCCGGTACCGCACCGGCCACCAGAACTCCATCGTGGAACCGAGCAGGAACGCCGCCGCGAGCAGCCCCATCACCGGACCGAACGCCCACCCCGAGGCCACGGACACCGCCGCCACCAGACCGAACAGGGCCGGACGCTTGCCCGGATCCCGCTCCCACAGCCGGACTTCCCACTCGAGGACCTCCGGCCCCGGGCCCTCACCGCCAGTCATCGAACAGCTCGCTGACCGACTCGTTCAGGAAGATCCGCCGGATGGCGTCCGCGATCAGCGGGGCGGACTCCAGAACGCGGAGCTTCGGGAACTGCTTGATCGGCGGCACCGGGATCGTGTCCATGCAGACCACCTCCTCGATGACGCTGTCCTGCAGCCGCTGGGGCGCGTTCCCGCTCAGCACCGGGTGCGTGCAGGCGGCGAGCACGTTGGTCGCCCCCCGCTTCACCAGAGCCTCGGCGCCCATCACGATCGACCCGCCCGTGTCGATCATGTCGTCGATCATCACGCACTTGCGTCCGGCGACGTCTCCGATGATCTCGACGATGTCCACCTTGTTCGGCTCGGGGCGGCGCTTGGCGATGATCGCGATGGGTGCCTTGAGCATCTCCGCCAGCGCCCTCGCCCGACCGACACCGGCAACGTCCGGGCTCACCACCACCACGTCCTCCTCGGCCAATCCCCGCTCGATCAGGTGCCGCCCGATGATCGGCCCGGCGTACAGGTGGTCGACTGGAATGTCGAAGAAGCCTTGGATCTGGTCCGCGTGCAGGTCGATGGCGACGATCCGGTGCGCGCCGGCGAAGCTGATCAGGTCTGCGACCAGCCTGGCTGTGACCGGCTCGCGCGGCTTGATCTTCTTGTCCTGGCGCGCGTAGCCGTAGTACGGCATGACCACGGTGATGCGGTTCGCCGAAGCCCGGCGGAACGCATCGAGCATGATCAGCAGCTCCATGATGTGGTCGTTCGCCGGGGCGCACGTCGGCTGGACGATGAACACGTCCTTGCCGCGGGCGCTCTCGTCCACGAGGAGCCGGATCTCGCCGTCGCTGAAGCGGGTCAGCGTGCACCGGCCGAGCTCCACCCCGAGCTCGCACGCCACCTTCTGCGCCAGCTCCCGGTTCGCGTTGCCCGCGAACAGCTTCATCCCTTGTGCCAGGCTGTCGTCTCCGATCACTTCTGAGTCCCTCCCTTCTGGGCGCGCCGGCGGGCGGCCCAGCCCTCGCGCACGCTCTGCTCGGCCCGGGCGATCCCGAGCGCGTCGGCCGGAACGTCGTGGCGGATCACGCTGCCCGCCCCGACGACCGCGCCGGGCCCGATCGAGACCGGGGCGATCAGCGTGGAGTTCGATCCGACGAAGGCCCCGTCGCCGATGGTCGTGCGGTGCTTGGCGAAGCCGTCGTAGTTGCAGGTGATCGTGCCGGCGCCGATGTTCGCCCGCTCCCCGACCGTGGCGTCGCCCAGGTAGGTCAGGTGCGCGGCGCTCGAGCGCGCCCCGAACTCCACGTTCTTCATCTCCACGTAGTTTCCCACCCGGACCTCCGGGCCGAGCACGGTTCCTCCGCGAAGATGGGCGAAGGGGCCCACGCGCGAACCCTCTCCCACCACCGAGTCGCTCACCACGCTCGCCAGCACCGACGCTCCGTCGCGGACCACCGCGTTGCGAAGGATCGTGTTCGGCCCGATGGAACAACCCGCCCCGATCTTCGTTCCGCCCTCGAGCACCGTGTTGGGGTGGATCACGGTGTCGGCGCCGATCTCCACGTCCAGCGAGATGTGGGTCGAGTCGGGGTCCAGAATGGTCACGCCCGCCAGGGCGTGGCGCCGCAGCACCCTCCTCCGGAGCACCCGCGCAGCCTGGGCCAGCTGCCAACGGTCGTTCACTCCCATCAGCATCTCCACGTCGTCCACCGGCACGCAGACCGTCGTGCCGCCGTCCCGGTAGATGGCGCCGAC
>CALGMO010000079.1 GCA_937961665.1 uncultured Fimbriimonadaceae bacterium | reverse complement strand
AGGTCCGCCTCGGCGACTATTTCGGCAGGAAGGCGGTGCTTCTGGTCCCAGTGTTCTACGAGTGCAAGGGCGTCTGCACCACGATCCTCACGAACGTCACCAGGGCGCTGCGCAGCATGCAGGCCGCCAACGTCGGGCGGGACTTCGAGGTGGTGACGCTGAGCATCCACCCGAAGGAGACCCCCAAGCAGGCCGCCGCGGCCAAAACCGACTTCCTGCAGGCCTACGGCAGGCCCGGCGCCGAGAAGGGGTGGCACTTCCTGGTGGGCAGCCTGGATCAGATCCGCAAGGTCACCGACGCCGTCGGCTACCGCTACCTGTACGACCCGGAGAAGGACGCCGTGTCGCACCCTGCCGGCATCCTGGTGCTGACGCCCGACGGGCGCGTGAGTCGCTACTTCTACGGCATCGAGTTCTCGGCCAAGCTCCTGATGCAGGCGCTGGCCGACGCGGGGCAGGGCCGCATCGGCAAGAAGACGGAGCCGATGTTCTGGGGCTGCGTCATGTACGACCCGAAGTCGGGCAAGTACACCGTGGTGGTCGACCGCGCTCTGAAGGTCGGAGGCGCGCTGACCCTGCTGATCCTCGGCACCACGATCTTCGTGCTCTCCAGGCGCGGATCGGCGACCGGCGCGGAAGGAGGCGCGCCCGGAGGAGCGGCCTGACCTCCGAAGGACGAGAGAAGCGATGAACTTTCCCCTGATGCCCGATCAAGCGTCGAACTTCGCACGGCCGTACGACGCGCTGTTCTTCGTGCTGACCGCGCTGACCATTCTGTTCACCGTCCTGGTGGGCGCGTTGGTGCTGTACTTCGCCGTCCGCTACCGCAAGGGCAACCGAGTCGACCGCTCCGGAGCCGTGGAGTCGCACCTCGGCCTCGAGATCACCTGGACCGCGATCCCGCTGCTGCTGGGCCTGGTGATGTTCTGGTGGGCCGCCAAGCTGTACGTGGACACCCGCCAGCCGCCGGCGGACGCGATGGAGATCTTCGTGATCGGCAAGCAGTGGATGTGGCACGCGCAGCACTCCAACGGCGTGCGCGAGAACAACGAGCTGCACGTGCCGGTGGGCGTACCGGTCCGGCTGACGATGATCAGCCAGGACGTGATCCACTCGTTCTTCGTCCCGCAGTTCCGCATCAAGCAGGACGTGCTGCCCGGCCGGTACACGCAGCAGTGGTTCGTGGCCACCAAGCCGGGCAAGTTCAACCTGTTCTGCGCCGAGTACTGCGGCACCCAGCATAGCGAGATGGGAGGCTACATCTACGCGCTGCCCCCGCAGGAGTTCCAGAAGTGGCTGGCCAGCGGAGGCGACAAGAAGAGGCCGAACCAGCCGACGATGGCGGACCTGGGCAAGGCTCTGTACGACCGGCTGGCCTGCGCCAACTGCCACGGCTCCCAGGATAGCGAGCGCGGTCCGTCGCTCTACGGTTTGTACGGCTCCAAGCGCCGCATGACCGACGGCTCGGTGGTCGAGGCGACCGCCTCCTACATCCGAGAAGCGATCAAGAATCCCTACGCGAAGATCAACGAGGGTTACCAGAACACCATGCCCGAGTATCGCGAACTCACCGAAGAGGACCTGTTGAACCTCATCGCCTACATCCGCACCCTTGGCACCGCCAAGGCGCCCGGTCCGGTGCTCGGCAACGCCGGACCCGCGCAGATCGAAGGAGGCATCCGATGAGCACCGCCGCCCCCGTTCTCCATGGAGAATCGCCCAAGGCGCCCCCGAGCTACCTGCAGGCGGGGCACACGATCAAGTCGTGGCTGCTGACCGGCGACCACAAGCGGATCGCCGTGCTGTACCTCATCGCCGTGTCCGTGTTCTTCTTCTTCGGAAGCCTGGCGGCCTCGATGATCCGCGTCGAGCTGGTCTCGCCGCGCGGCGTGATGCTGGAGAGCGACACCTACAACAAGGTGTTCACCGCGCACGGCATCATCATGATCTTCTTCTTCCTCATCCCCGCGATCCCCGCGGTGCTGGGGAACTTCCTCCTTCCGATCATGATCGGCGCGCGGGACCTCGCGTTCCCCAGGCTGAACCTGCTGAGCTGGTACCTGTACATGGCCGGCGGGCTGTGCGGCGTGCTGGCCATCGCGTTCGGCGGCGTGGACACCGGCTGGACGTTCTACACGCCGTACTCGTCGATGTACAGCAACACGAACGTGACGCTGACGATCATCGGCGCGTTCATCGCGGGCTTCTCGTCGATCGCGACCGGCATCAACTTCATCGTCACCGTGCACAAGATGCGCGCGCCGGGGATGACGTGGTTCCGGCTGCCGCTGATGGTGTGGTCGAGCTACGCCACGAGTCTGATCATCGTGCTCGGCACGCCCGTCGTGGCCATCACGCTGCTGCTCGTGGTGATGGAGCGGGTGTTCCACATCGGCGTGTTCAGCCCGGAGCTGGGTGGCGACCCCGTGCTGTTCCAGCACCTGTTCTGGTTCTACAGCCACCCGGCGGTGTACATCATGATCCTCCCCGCGATGGGAGTGATCAACGAGGTGATCACCTGCTTCACGCGCAAGCGGATCTTCGGCTACCACTTCATCGCCTTCTCGAGCCTGGCGATCGCCGGCCTGGGCTTCCTGGTCTGGGGGCACCACATGTTCGTGTCCAGCCAGTCGATGTACCAGGGCATGGTGTTCTCGCTGCTGAGCTATCTGGTGGCGGTTCCCTCGGCGATCAAGGTGTTCAACTGGACGGCGACCATCTACAAGGGCTCGGTGCGGTTCCAGACGCCGTTCCTGTACGTGCTGGGCTTCATGGGCCTGTTCGTGGTCGGCGGCCTCACGGGGCTGTTCCTGGCCGCCATGAGCACCGACGTGCACCTCACCGACACGTACTTCGTGGTCGCGCACTTCCACTACGTGATGGTGGGCGGAACGATCATGGGCTTCCTGGCCGGCCTGCACTTCTGGTGGCCCAAGTTCTTCGGCAGGATGTATCCGGACAGCTGGGGCAAGCTCTCGGCGCTGCTCATCTTCGCCGGGTTCAACCTGACGTTCCTGCCGCAGTTCGTGCTGGGCTACCTGGGCATGCCGCGGCGCTACCACTACTACTACTTCGCGCCGGAGTTCCAGTTCTGGCACATCGCCTCGACGGCGGGCGCGTCCATCCTGGCCGTGGGGTTCCTCATTCCGGCGGTCTACCTGCTGTGGTCGCTGAAGTACGGCGAGCCGGCCGGGCCGAATCCGTGGGGAGCCAAGGGTCTCGAGTGGACCATCCCCTCGCCCCCGCCGACCACGAACTTCCTCGAGACGCCCGTCGTCCGCGAGGAGCCGTACGCCTATGACGCCGAGGCCGAAGAGCGCGAGGACCAATCCAAGGAGCCGATCCGAGCATGAAGACGGAAGCCCTGCACGCCGCCTACCAGACCGAAGAGCAGCCGCTGCATCACCAGTTCGAGGAGGTGTCGCAGCAGAACGAGTCCTACGTCGTCGGGATGTGGGTGTTCCTCGTCACCGAGATCATGTTCTTCGGTGGGATGTTCCTCGCCTACGTCCTGTACCGCTGGCGGTACCCGGAGGCGTGGTACGAGGCCCACACCCGGCTGGACATCCCGCTGGGCACGACGAACACAGTGGTTCTGCTGACCAGCTCTCTGACCATGGCGCTGGCCGTCCACTTCGCCCAGCTGAGGAACAAGCGGATGCAGCTGGCCATGCTGGGCGCGACGATCGGACTGGCCTGCGTGTTCCTGGTGATCAAGGCGTTCGAGTGGAGCGCGAAGTTCCACCACGGCCTGGTGCCCGGCCCCGGGTTTCTGTGGGACGGCAGCGTGCCGATGCCCCAGGCGCAGCTGTTCTACAGCCTGTATTTCGGCATGACGGGCCTGCACGCGCTCCACGTGATCATCGGCATCCTGGTGATCGGCGTTCTGGCCCTGCTGACGTTCCTCGACCATCCGCTGGTGAAGAACGACTTCATCCCCACGGAGCTCGTCGGCCTCTATTGGCACTTCGTGGACATCGTCTGGATCTTCCTCTTCCCGCTCTTCTATCTGATCCCCAAGTGAGGCCCGCATGAAGATCGATCACTCGCACGCGCACCCGATCGGCATGTATCTGAAGACCTTCGCGGCGCTCCTTGCGCTCATGGTGCTGACCGTTGTGATGGCCTTCGTTCACGTGGGGCCGCCGGAGAGCAGCGCGATCAACAACCTGATCGCGATGGCGATCGCCGTGACCAAGGCGGTGCTGGTGGTGCTGTTCTTCATGCACGTGAAGTTCAGCACGCAGCTCACCAAGTTCTGGGCCGTGCTCGGCTTCCTCTGGTTCCTGCTGATGTTCATCATGTTCGCGGACTACACCACGCGGCCTCGGGAGTACATCCGAGGCTGGGAGCCGGCCGCCGAGGATCCGAAAGCCCCGGCCGCGATGCCCCAGCCTCCGGCCCGTTGAGCCGGACGGTTATTGG
>CALGMO010000078.1 GCA_937961665.1 uncultured Fimbriimonadaceae bacterium | reverse complement strand
GGCCATGCGCCGCGCGGAGGAGTTCCGGCTGCTTCTGCCTTCGCTCGAGACGTGGGACGGCCGGGCCGACGACCCTCCCGAGGAGGGCCAGGCGCCCCCGCTCCTGGCTCGGGTTCTGGCCGTCGTCGAGTCGGTGGCCAGCGACGGCGGCCGGAGCCTGCGCGAGGACCCCGGCCGCTACGACCCCGAGGTTCTCCGGGCGCTTCGCGGAGACCGCGACGCGGCCTGAGAGTCCGCCTCAGTCGCCCGGCGGAGCATCCTGGGCCCGCTCGGCCGGCGGTCTCGTCTCCGCGTGCCCCAGGCTGGAGCGGTACCCGCGCCACAGGAGGAGGATCGTGCCGACCGTGATGCAGCTGTCGGCCACATTGAACACCGGGAAGTCGATCAGCCGGAACCAGAACATGTCCGTGACCTTTCCCAGGGCCACGCGGTCGATCAGGTTGCCGATGGCTCCCCCGGCCACCAGGGCCAGAGCGAGGTGGGACGCGCGGGGCTCGTGCGGGTGCCGCTCGCTGTACACGAAGGCGCCGACGCAGATGGCCAGCGCGATCGGGAACAGGTACACCCCGAACCCCTGCAGCATCCCGAACGCCACGCCGCGGTTGTAGGCCAGCGTGATCTCGAACACCCCGGGCCAGGGCAGGTGCAGGGACTCCGCCGGAATCAGGGCGGACCGCACCCAGAACTTGACCGCTTGGTCGACCGCCACCGACGCGAGGACGGTGCCCAGAAAGAGCGCTCGGTGCGGACTCAAAGGCCGAGCACCCTCCGGTCGCGCTCCGAGAGCCACACGCCCCCAACCTGCCGGACGTCCGGGCGGCGGAGGCGGCTTCGCTCGCACTTCGGGTAGTCGCTCATCCGGAACCCGTAGCGCTCCGGCCCCTCCGACAGCTCGACCCAGCTGACCTTGAAGTACAGCGCCAGCTCCTCCGTGCTGAAGCTGCGGAGGAACGCCAGCGTGTCCCCCTCCTGCGAGATCTCCGCGATCACGTCCTGGCTGTCCGCCTGGCCGTTCTCCCGCTTCCAAGCCTCGAAGGCCGCGAACAGGTCCGCCCGCTCTCCCAGCAGCGCCGCGAAGCGCGTCTGCAGCGGGCTGGCTTCGATCTCGGCCAGTCTCTCCGCGCTCGGAACGTCGAACGTCTGCACGTGGACGCTTCCCTCCACGCCGGGAATGCGCCCCCACACCTCCTCGGCGGTGTGGCACAGGATCGGCGCGACGAGCTTGGCCAGCCGAACCAGCACGTGCCAGCAGGCGGCTTGCCCGCTTCGGCGCGAGGGCCAGTCCTTGCCGTCGCAGTACATCCTGTCCTTGATCGCGTCCAGGTAGAACGACGACATCTCCTGCACGCAGAAGTTGTGGATCGCCCCGATCACCTTGGGGAACTGGTGCGAGCGGTAGGCCTCCACGCAGTCGGCGACGAGGAGGTCGGCCTGCTCCACCGCCCACTCGTCGAGCTCCAGGAGCTTCTCCGGGGCCATCGCCGGCTCGTAGTCGTACAGGTTCGCGAGCAGGAACCTCAGGGTGTTGCGCACCCTCCGGTAGTTCTCGCCGAACTGCTGCAGCAGGCGGTCGGAGCAAGGCACGTCGTTCGTGAAGTCGACGCTCGCAACCCAGTAGCGCAGGACGTCGGCGCCGTACCGGTTGGAGGCGTCCACCGGGTCGACGATGTTGCCCAGGCGCTTGGACATCTTGCGCATCTGGTCGTCGAGCACGAACCCGTGGGTCAGCACCTCCCGGTAGGGCGCCTGGCCGCGCACGGCGGTGGCGATGATCAGCGAGGTGTTGAACCATCCCCGGTGCTGGTCGGAACCCTCGAGGTACAGGTCCGCCGGCCAAGGCTCCTTCCAGTCCGGCTCGACGTTGCCCTCCAGCACGCAGAGCGACGTGGCGCCGCTGTCGAACCAGACGTCCAGGACGTCGGTCTCCTTGGTGAACTCCGTCTCGCCCGTGTCCGGATGCCGGTAGCCCGGCGGAAGGATCTCCTTCGGATCCTTGACGAACCACGCGTCGGAGCCCTCTCGCTCGATGAGCCTCGCCACGCACTCGATGGCCTCCGGGTCCATGACCGGCTTGCGGCTTCGGGCTCCGTAGAAGATCGGGATGCCGACTCCCCACGGGCGCTGGCGGGAGACGCACCAGTCGGGCCGGTTGCGCACCATCGCCTCGATGCGGTTCTGGCCGTTCGCGGGAACCCAGCGGACCTTCCCGATCTCCCGCAGCATGCGCTCGCGGAGGTCCTGGTGGTCGATGGCGACGAACCACTGCTCCGTCGCGCGGAAGATGACGGGCTGGCCGTCGCGCTCCGCATAGGGGTACGAGTGCACGTGGTCCCGCACGTCGAGCAGGTTTCCGACCTCGCGGAGCCGCTCGACCACCACCCGGTCGCAGTCCTTGTAGCTCACGCCCGCGAACTCGCCCGCCTCCTCGGTCAGCACGCCCGCCTCGTCGACCGGGCAGAGGATCGGCAGACCGTACTGCAGCCCGGTCTGGAAGTCCTCCCGTCCGTGGCCGGGAGCGGTGTGCACCACGCCGGTTCCGTCCTCCGTGGTGACGTACTCGGCCATCACGGCCAGCGACTCGCGGTCGAAGATCGGGTGCTTGAACTTGGAACCCTCGAAGCTGACGCCCAGCTCGGTGCGGAGGACCTTGGGGTCCTTCCATCCGCACTCTTCTGCCACGCGGGGCAGGAGCTCGCCCAGCACGATGTACACGTCGTCGCCCACCTGCGCGAGGACGTACTCCAGGTTCGGGTGGAACGCGACGGCGAGGTTCGCGGGGATCGTCCAAGGGGTGGTGGTCCAGATCACCGCGTACACGTTCTTCAGACCCTGCGCGAAGCCGTTGTGGTCGTGCAGCAGGGGGAAGCGCACGTAGATCGCCTTGCTGGTGTGGTCCTGGTACACGATCTCGGTGTCCGCCAGCGCGGTGCGGCTGGTCGGGCTCCAGAGGGTGGGCCGCAGGCCCTTGTACACGTAGCCGCCCTCCACCATGCGCTTGAACACGCGCACGATCTCGGCCTCGTAGCGGAAGTCCATCGTGGTGTAGGGCTTCTCCCACAGGCCGAAGACCCCGAGCCGCTTGAACTGCGAGGTCTGCACCCCGACGTACTTGGCGGCGTGCTCCCGGCAGGCCCTGCGCAGCGTCGCGACGTCGGGCGTCTCCTTGCGCGCGTGGAACTCCCGGAGAACGGTCTGCTCGATCGGCAGGCCGTGGTTGTCGTACCCCGGCACATAGGGCGCCCGGAAGCCCATCATGGTGCGCGACTTGACCACGAAGTCCTTCAGGACCTTGTTCATCGCGGTGCCGATGTGGATCGGGCTGTTCGTGTAGGGCGGACCGTCGTGGAGCACGTAGGTCGGCGCGTTGGCGCGCGCCCGCTGGATCTCGTGGTAGATCCCCCGCTCCTCCCACTCGGCCTGGATCTGCGGCTCCAGCTGGGGGAGATTCGCCTTCATCGGGATGGTGAAGCCGGAATCGGGCAGGTTCAGGGTGCTCCGCAGATCCATCGGAGCCCGAGTGTACCCCTCCGACCTCCGGCGGCCCGAACCTGCGGGCGCCCTCCGGCGTATGCCCCTAAGGAGGAAAGGAACGATGGGATGCCTGAGGGCGATTCTGTGCGTCATCCTGCCGCCGCTGGCGGTGCTGGACAAGGGCTGCGGGCCGATCGTGATCGTCACGGCCCTCACGATCGTCGGCTGGGTGCCCGGCGTCATCGGCGCGATCGTGTTCAACCTGATGGACGGGAGGTGAGCCAGAACACGGCGCTCCGATCCTTGGGGTACCTAAGGGCAACGAACCGAGAACGGGAGCATCGACCATGCCGAACGACGCCTTGAAACGACTCGCCGATCTGGGCAAACCCGCCGTGGCCCCGCCCCTCGACCCGGAGTTCCGCCCCGCGGTGCTGGCCAACGCGTCCTTCGCGAAGCTCGCCCAATCCACCGGACGGGCCGTCCCTCTCAAGATCGGCTTGGAGCGGGCCGACGGCACCCGCTCGTTGTTCGAGGCCGTGCTGCTGCCGGAGGACCACCCGGAGTCCGCGATGAACCTGCCGTTCGTGGAGCGGCTGGTCAAGTTCCTCCTGTGGCAGAAGGGAGGTTGGAAGGTGACGATCGGCGGCCCCAAGGCCGTCGCCGACCACATCGCCGCGGTCTACAGCCCCCAGGGGGAGCGCCGTTTCGACTGGGAGTTCATGGGCGAAACGGTTTATGAGAAGCCGTTCACCGTCGCCCACTGCGCGCCGGAGGAGGTGCCCGCCGCGTGCGAGACCTCGATGCCGATCGGCCGCCATTTGGAGGGTTGCCGCGTAGGCTTCGACCTGGGCGCGAGCGACCGCAAGGCCGCCGCGGTGATCGACGGCGAGACGGTCTATTCCGAAGAGGTCGTCTGGGACCCTCGCGGACACTCCGACCCCCAGTACCACTATGACGAGATCCTCGCAGGGATCCGGTCGGCCGCCGAGCACCTGCCTCGTCTCGACGCCATCGGAGGCTCCTCGGCCGGCGTGATCGTGAACAACCGGCCGATGGTCGCCTCGCTGTTCCGGGGTGTGCCCAAGGAGCAGTACCACCGCGTCCGGAGCATCTTCCTGGACATCGGCCGGGAGATGGGCGTGCCCATCGAGGTGGCCAACGACGGAGACGTGACCGCGCTCGCGGGAGCGATGTCCATGAACGCCCACTCGGTGCTCGGCGTCGCCATGGGCAGCAGCGAGGCCGTCGGCTACGTGAACCGCGAGGGGAACATCACCGGATGGCTGAACGAGCTGGCCTTCGCGCCGATCGACTACCGGCCCGACTCGCCCGCGGACGAGTGGTCGGGAGACACCGGTTGCGGGGTGCAGTACCTCACGCAGCAGGCCGTGTTCCGCCTGGCCGATCAGGTCGGCATCCGCCTGCCCGAGGACGCTCCGCTCGCCGAGAAGCTCAAGACGGTGCAGCGGCGCCTGGAGGCCGACGACGAGCGCGCCGTGCGGATCTGGGAGACCATCGGCGTGTACCTCGGCTACGCCATCGCCCACTACGCCTGCTTCTATCCGATCCGCCACCTGCTGGTGCTCGGCCGCGTGACCTCCGGCAAAGGCGGGCCGATCCTCATCCGCAAGGCGCAGGAGGTGCTGGGCGCGGAGTTCCCGCAGCTCGCCCAGACGATCAACGTCCAGCTCCCGGACGAGACCACGCGCAGGGTGGGTCAGGCCGTGGCCGCCGCGAGCCTGCCCGCGCTCCCCGCGAAGGAGAACAACCCATGAGACTGACCATGCCCCAAGCCGAGCTGTACATCCCCGACGGGATGGAGGAGAGCGCCGCGCTGGCGCGCACGACGCACCTGGCCGTATCCGCGCACCAGGACGACATCGAGATCATGGCCTACGACGGCATCCTGGCCTGCTTCGGAAACCCGGACCGGTGGTTCTGCGGCGTCGTCGTGACGAACGGGGCGGGGAGCCCCCGCGACGATCTGTACGCTTCGTACACCGACGAGCAGATGCAGGCCGTGCGGCGCGTCGAGCAGAAGAAGGCCGCGTTCGTCGGCGAGTACGGCGCCCAGTTCCTGCTCGACTACCCGAGCTCGGCGGTCAAGGACGGCTCGGCGCGCGGCCCGATCGAGGACCTCAAGAACATCCTGTCGGCCTGCAGGCCCGAGGTGGTGTACACGCACAACCTTGCGGACAAGCACGACACCCACGTCGGAGTGGCCCTGAAGACCATCCAGGCGATCCGCGAGCTGCCCCGAGAGGTCCAGCCCAAGAAACTGTACGGCTGCGAGGTGTGGCGCGACCTGGACTGGATGACCGACGCGGACAAGGTGGGATTCGACCTGTCGGCCCATCCGAACCTGGCGGCGGCTCTGCTCGGCGTGTTCGACAGCCAGATCTGTGGCGGCAAGCGCTACGACCTGGCGACCACCGGAAGGCGCTTCGCCCACGCAACCTACTTCGCGTCCCACGGCACGGACAAGACCAACCAGCTGAGCTTCGCGATGGACATGACGCCGCTGCTCGAGGATCCGAGCCTCGATCCGCTGGAGTTCGTGCTCGGCTTCATCCGTCGCTTCCAAGAGGACGTTGCCGCCAGGGTCCGGAAAGTGCGCTGAGCGGCCCTGCTGGGCGGATTGGGCGGCCTACCTGGCCTACGCAGGCTGGCAGGCCGTCGCGTCGCCGGTGCTGGTCGTCCGTTCCGTGCTCCGAGCGGGCCGGCGTGGCCAAAGGGGCTTGCTGCTCCGCCGCGCCCTCCTGCTACCATGGCGCCGCACGCCGGTCGACCTGCTGATCGTTGGCAACTGGACGGGCGAGACGCGGGCAGCATGGCTGGCCGCCGAGCAGACGGCGCAACCGGCCCCGAGCCGGGCCGTGCTGGCGGGCACGAGGGACGCAGGGGCCCTGCCCCCGCGAGGGGGAGCGGCTGCCGGGTGGGCTCCGTTCGCGTCGCTGCCCTCCGCTCTGTTCTGTCTGGCCCGCTACACTCCTCGGCGCGTTTGGCTGATCCGCCGCAACGAGCAGCATCACCTCGCCTTTTGGTGCTGGGCGCTCGGCATCCCCGTCGAGGTCGTGGACGCGTTCCTGACCGAAGAGGACGAGAGACGGATCTCCCGTTGGCGGCCCTGGGACAGATGGCGGATGCGCGCGGTTCGCCGCTGGGGAGTGCCCGACCGGGAGCAGGCCGACCGGTTGGTTCGCCTCGGCGTCCCGCCGGAGCGCATCGTCCTGGTGGGGCCGAGCCTCGGCTGCGCGGTGCCGTCGGACGAGGAGCTGGCGGAACTTCGCTCGGTCCTCTGAGCTCGGCTGGGCGCTCGGCCGTCCACCGCCGTGGTCGTCGCAGGCAGCACGCACCCTTCCGACGAGCCGGTCGTTTTGGAGGCGTTTCTGCGGCTCGGGCTTCCCGACCGGTTGCTTGCCATCGCGCCGAGGAGGGTGGAGCGCAGCGGGGAGCTGATCCAAGCGTTGGAGCGGTCGGGGTTGAGGGCGCGGCGGTGGTCCGATCCCGGTTCGGGCGAGGCGGACGCCGTGGTGGTGGACACCGTAGGCGAACTGAGCAGGCTGTACGCCGCGGCGGACGTCGCGTTCGTCGGAGGGTCGTTCGATCCAGCGCTGGGCGGGCATACGCCTGCCGAGGCCCTCGCCGCCGGCGTGCCCATGGCGATGGGCCCCGAGCTGGAGCAGCAGCGCCCGCTGGCCGATGCCGCCGCCCAGGAAGGCGTCCTTCGGGTGGTGCGGACCCCGGAGGAGCTCGCCCAGGCATGGAGGGACTGGCTGGCCGACCGATCGGCGGGACGCCGATGCAGGGATCTGGCCCGCTCCCAGGGGGAGGCCTTCGGTCGCTTCTGGCGGGCGACCTCCGATTGAGGGCAGAATGCCCGCGTGACTCCCGATCCAAAGTCCTGGGCCGACGAGCTGGAGCAGGAGCTCCTCGGCAACATCGTCCCGTTCTGGGTCCGCCACGCGTTCGACGACGAGTCGGGCGGACTGACCGGCGGACTCACCCACGACGGCCTTCGGCGGAACGAGCCCCGATCCACCGTGTTGGCATCGCGGGTCCTCTGGACGTTCTCCTCGGTGGCTTCGGCCTATCCCCAGGCCGAAGGGGCTGCGGCGGCGGCCGACCGCGCCTTCCAGGTGCTTCTCTCGAGGCACGCCGACGAACGGTTCGGAGGGTTCTACTGGAGCGTCGACGCGCACGGCGAACCCGTGGACGACCGCAAGCACTCGTACGCCAACGCCTTCGCGGTGTACGGCCTCACCGCGTACAGCCGCATCCGTGGCGCGGCCGGCGCGCTGAGCCACGCGCAAACGGTGTTCGACTTGCTACAGAACCACGCCTGGGACGGCGAGCTGGGGGGCTACCTGGAGGGCTGCTCCCGGAACTGGGGCGCGCTGGACGACTTTCGCCTGAGCGACAAGGAGCCCAACGTCCCCAAGACGATGAACACGCACCTGCACGTGCTGGAGGCGTGGACCGAACTGCTGCGCGAGACCCGGCGGCCGGAGGTGGCGGGGATTCATCGGCAGACTCTCGGCATCCTGCTCGGGCGGATGCGCGACGACAGGACCGGCCACTTCCGCCAGTTCTTCGAGCGGGACTGGACCGAGATTCCCGCCGACGCGTCCTACGGCCACGATATCGAGGCCGCCTGGCTCCTCCGCCGAGCGGCGGAAGTGGACGGCGATCCGAATTTAGCGGACGCTACACGGCAGGCGGCCGTCGGCACCGCGGACCGGGTGCTCCGCGTTGCCCTGACCCCCGAGGGCGCCTTCCTGTACGCCGGCACGCCGGACACTCCCAAGAACACGAACGTCGAATGGTGGGCGCAGGCCGAGGCCATCGTGGGTTTCCTGGACGCCTTCGAGGCCTCCGGCGAGGAGAGGTTCCTCGAGGCCGCGCACCGCGTGTGGCGCTTCGTTCGGGAGCATGTGTCGGATCCCGTGGGGGGCGACTGGATCAAGAGCCAGACGCGCGACCTGCGCTTGAACCCCAACAGCCTGCGCGCCGGGCCTTGGGAGTGCCCCTACCACCACGCGAGGATGTGCCTCGAGGGCATCCGCCGGCTCCGCGCGCTGTAGCGGACGGCCGGCGTGCTAAGCTGGCGGCGGGAGGGCCCGATGGGGCGCATCGTCTACGTCACCGGCAACAGCTTCAACAACCTCGGCGACTTGGCGATGATCGAGGGGTTCCTCCGGGAGCTCGACCGCCAAGCGCCGGGAACCCGCGTGACGTTCCTCGGGCACGATCCGGAGCGCCTGCGGCTCGCCCTTGGGCCACACCTGGAGCAGGGCCACGACTGGGGCTGGGCGCCCGCCGTCAGCGTCAGCGCGCACGACGGGTGGCGCTACCTGGCGCACGCGGCCAACTACAGACGCAAAGGCCTTCGCCCCAAGGTTCGTTGGAGCCGGGCGGTGGAGGCCATCCGCTCCGGCCGGTCCACCGGCCACCCCCAGCTCGATGGCCTCCTGCAGGCCGTCCGCGCGGCGGATCTGGTGGTGCTGGGCGGGGGCGGGGTCCTGAACGAGCTCTTCGGCCTGCTGGAAGGCGCCTGGATCGTCTGTCAGGCGGCGCGACAGGCCAGCGTGCCGGTAGCGGCCTTGGGACAGACCGTCGGTCCGTTCCACACCGAGCGGTCCAAGCGGCTGTTCCGCGAGATCGTGGAGGCCTGCTCGGTGTTCGACCTGCGCGAAGAGGCTGGCTCCATGCGCTGGATCCAGGAGACGGGGGCCGACGCGGCGAGGGTGACCGTGTCGGGAGACCAGTGCCTGCTCCTGGAGCCCCCGCCGCGAGCCCGCACGCCGAACGCCCAACCCCGTCTGGCCCTGAACCCCCGGTACCTGCCGGAGTCCAACCCCAGGCCGCTCGAGGCGCACCTGGATGCCGTCGCCGCTCTGGCCGAGTCTGCCGCCCGCGCCATCGGCGCCGACATCGAGATCGTTCCCAGCCTCTACCGCCCGCCGATCGAGGGCCTGGAGGAGAAGCCGCACATGGACCGGCGACTCGGGGAGGCGCTGCGCAGCCGCCTTGCCGGCAGGGTCGAGGTGATCGTGCCCAGCGGCGTGCCCACCGTGCGGTCCGCCGTAGAGGCCTGCGCCCGCGCGGACGTGGCGTTCAGCATCGCCTACCATCCGATCCTGTTCGCCCTGATGTCGGGCACCCCGTGCGCCATGCTCTGCCCCGACTCCTACCAGGCCACCAAGAACTTCGGGCTGGCGCAGCTGTGGGGTCTGCCCGAAGCCGTTTTCGATCTCGACGCTCCCGACGCCAGCGACCGTGCGGCCGCGTTCGCCCAAGCCGCCATCGAACGGCGGGAGGAGCTCGCCGCTCGGCTCGAGGCCCGCGCGGAGGAGCTGCGCCAATCCGTCAGGGATGCCGTTCGCAGAGCCTTGGCGCTCTCACCCCGAACCTCGCCACGCGGGTTCTGAGGATCTGCCCGAACCCTTCGCGACAACCGGCGGCTCTCTCCCATCGGAAGATTGGCAACTTTGCCAAGTCTCCAAGGACGATCCAGAATGGTTGAACCGAAGGACTTCTACGAACACGGCCTCGCGCTGCACGGCCACAAGTGCCCCGCGATGCCCATGGGTCTGCGCGTCGGCGCCGCCGCCCTCAACAAGCTGGGAGTCGAGCGGGCCAAGGACGGCGAGCTCGTCGCCCTGGTCGAGCTCGGCGAGAACCACTGCGCCACCTGCTTCGCCGACGGCGTGCAGACGATCACCGGCTGCACCTTCGGCAAGGGCAACATCCGGAAGCTCCACTACGGCAAATGGGGCGTGACTCTGGTCGAGGTCGCCACGGGCCGGGCCGTGCGGGTCGCTCCCAAGGCCGAGGCGATAAAGGCCAACAAGGAGACCTCGTTCTTCAAGGACTACCGCGAGAAGGGCGTGCCCGCCTCCAAGGTGCCGCCGGAGGTGGTCCAGCCGCTCGTCGACCGCGTGATGGGTGCCCCGGACGACGCTCTGCTCACGGTGAGCGAGGTGTTCGAGCTGCACCTGCCGAAGGAGCCACACACGTTCTCGAGCGCCGTCTGCGAGGAGTGCGGGGAGATGACGGTGCAGGCCTACCTGCGCGTCGTGGGGGACAAGAAGGTCTGCATCCCCTGCAGCGAGAGGCTCTCGGGAATGCCCGATCCCAAGAGGGCCTGACGCCGTGACGATTCTGGTCGCCTCGGTCGCCGCATTCGTCTTCACGACGGTCCTGACGATGGCCGGCGTCGGGGCGGCCTTCGTCCTGATCCCGATCCTGGTCGCCCTGGGTGTGGACATCCACACCGCCATGGCGACGGCCCTGCTGCTGAACACGGTGGCGATGTCCGTGGCGTCGGTGTCGTTCGTCCGGAACGGGCTGGTCGTCTGGCGGCTGGTGCTGCCGATGGTCGCGGCCGCGGTCGCGCTCTCGCCGCTGGGGGTGGCGGTCAGCCGAGGTCTGGACCGCACGACGCTCCTGGAGCTGTTCGTCGCGTTCCTGCTGCTCGCGGCGGGCATGATGCTGTTCTACAAGCCGAGGGCCCGCGCGGAGTCGTCCTCCCGCACGGTCCAGACGATCGTGGGAGGGCTGGTCGGCGCGTTGGCGGGCTTCGTCGGAGGCCTCCTGGGGGTCGGAGGGGGGAACATCATCGTCCCGTCGCTGGTGGCCCTCGGCGTCGACCCTCGGAAGGCCTCGGCCAGCGCCTCGTTCACGGTGATCTTCGCCTCGCTGTCGGGCTTCCTGAGCCACATGTCCATGGCCAACCTCGCCCCGTCCCTGCTTGGGTCGACGGGGGTGGCGACCGCCCTCGGAGCGCTCCTCGGGTCCTGGCTGGTCGGCCGCAAGCTCTCGGGAGCCCAGCTCAAGCGCGTGATCGCGGTCGTCCTGGTCGCGATCGCCCTGAAGATGGCGGTCTTCAACGTGCGGGGGTCGGCGCGCCCGCAGCCGGCGCATGCACGAACGGGCGACCCGACGGTCCTCTCGCGCTAAGGCGCGCGCGGCGGCCCGATACCGGCCACAATGGGCCATGGCGAAGGTTCGAGTGGCGATCGACGGTTGCGGCGCGCTGACGAGGGAGACGATCCTCCACCACCTGGACCAACCGGACTTCCAGGACGTGGCGGAGGTCGTCGCGGTCTGCGACGTCATCCCGGAGAGGGCCAGGGCGGCCGCCGAGGAGCACGCCGTGCCCGCTTGGTTTCCGGACTTCGGAGAGATGATCGAGCGCGCCGAGTGCGACGCCGTGCTGGTGATCGTCCCGCACGCCCTGCACGCCGAGCACGCCCTGAAGGCGATCCGCGCCGGACGGCACGTGTACGTGCAGAAGCCGATGGCGCCCACGGTGGCCGAAGCGAGGGCGATCCGGGACGAGGCCCAAGCCCGCGGGCTCAAGGTGGTCGCGGCTCCGGGCCAGGCCCTCTGGCCGATGTACCGCCAGATCCGGCGGGTCATCGACGACGGGGAGATCGGCAAGCCCTTCCTCGGAGTCCCGCCGCTGATGGGTTGGGGCAACGACGACGTGGGGTTCCCCAACGACCCTTCGTGGTTCTTCAGCGCCGAAGCCGGCCCCTTGAGGGACCACGGGGGGTACGGATTCCAGACGCTGGTGTGCCTCCTTGGCCCGGTGCGCCGCGTGGCCGCTTTCTCGGGAACGTGCGTCGACTGGCGGCGGTGGAACGGCGAACGGTTCGAGGTCACCGGCCACGACAACACGGCCGCCCTGCTCGACTTCGGGGGCAACGTGTTCGCGACCTTGCCGGAAGCGTGGTGCGACACGGCACCGGGCAGCAGGTTCCTGCGGATCCACGGCCTCAAGGGCGCCGTCCAGACGGACCCCGAGACGTTCAACCACCTCGACATCCTGCCGATCGGCGCGACGGTCCACCGGATCGGCAAGGATCCCTTGCGGCTGGAGTGCCCGCTGGATTCGGTGCCGTTCACGAGAGGGCGCCACCCACAGTGCGGCCACGTGCACGTGTACGGCGACATCCTGCATCTGGTGGAGTGCATCCGGGACGACCGAGCCCCGGTGGCCGACGCGGCGAGGGGCCTGCACTTCGTCGAGGCCGTCGAGGCGATCTTCCGGGCCGCCGCCGAGGGCCGGACCGTCGAGCTGGAGACCTCCGTCCCGGCCGATCCCTGGGCCGGCTAGCCGAGGGGCAGAACCACGTCCTTGGCCCGCTCCGGCGGCTCCACCTTCAGCCACAGCAGCCTGCCGTCGCGAAACTCCCCCTCGACGGTGGTGCGCTTCGGGGCCTTCAGGCGGAAGCGGACGTTCCAATCCGTCGGCCAGGCGGGCAGCAGGTGGATCTTGTCGCCGACGGGCTGCAGCACCATGTTCTGCAGGGTCAGCAGGATGTTGCTGCCGTGGTCCTGATCGGGCAGCCAGTCGTAGTTCGGGCCCCACATCGCAGGGAAGCGGAACGCAGGGTGCGAGTTGCCCACCTTGCCCAGGAGGATGCGGCCCGCCTCCTCGGCCAGACCGCTGAGGGCCGCGCACTGGCCGTCGTACTGCCAGCCGACGGACGCCTTCTCGATCCTTCTGAGGAACGTCCGTCGCGCGAGGGACAGGTTCTGCCTGCAGACGCCCGCCAGCCGGAACGGCCAGATGGCGTACAGCTCGGGGTTCTCGACGTTCGAGCGCACCGGTTCGTATCTCTCCGCGGGCGCGATGCGATCTCCGCTCACCGGCAACGGCGGAAGCGCGGACTGCAGGCGCGCCACCAACGCGGCCAAGTCCTTGGGCAACCGGAGCCGGGAAAGACGCCCCACGACGTCGTGCAGCCCGGCCACGGTGGGGGTGTCGTTCACCACCCCGTTCCAGTAGGTCTCCACGGCCTGCGTCGGCTCGATCCTCAGGCGTCCCGAGGGGTCGCGCGGGAAGCGGGAATCGAAGTAGGCGAGCACCTCCCTGGCCATCGGCAGCACGCGACGCTCGAGGAACCGGCGATCCAGCGTCTGGTCGTGGAAGTCCAGCATCAGCGACGTCAGCTCCAGCCCCTGCTGCCAGGCGTAGCGCCACCAAGGGGAATCGACCTCCCCGGGCTGCTTGCCATTCCGATCCCAGCCGTAGTCCCGGTTGGCGTAGGTGCCGAACGGGGTCATCGTCTCTGGGAAGTACACGCCCGACGCGCCGTAGTAGATTCTCGCGCGGGCCACGCTCAGCGGCAGAACCCGCTCGTACAGGTCGAACAGCGGCCCCGCGAGGTCCGCGTCGCCGCTCGCCACCATCGCGAAGTAAGGAAGGCGGGTGTTCTGCCACCAGTAGCAGTCGCCCCACCGGCGCCAGTCGGGGTTCAGGTCCGGCCCCCCGGCGAGCTTCGGGTCCACGGTGAAGATGGAGCCGTTGAACTTGATCGGATAGGCACCCCTGCCGGAACAGGCCGCCATGTACCTCTGGAGCTGGTACGCCTGGCTGACGCTCGGCGGCTCCGAGAAGGCCCTGCGCACGCCGTCGACGTAGATCGCCAGCGAGCCGTCGGAGGAGGCGGTCGCCGCCACGTGCGTCCACCGACCGGCCGTCAGGCACCGGTCCAGGCGCACCGTGCGTTGGCCCACGATCAGACGCAGCGCCAAGGCGGGGTGCGCGTCGAACAGAAAGCCGTCGCTGCCGCCCGCGGTGAGCTTGTCGAAGATTCTGCCGGACTCTCCCTCGCCGGGGCGGATCCAGGCGGCCACCGTGAATCCGTTCGCCAAGCGGATGTCTTCGGGCGTCGCGGCCCCAGACTCGCCGGGTCCCTTGGACGCCAGCAGACGGATCTCCGCCTCGCTCAGAGGTCGGGGCGCCGCGACCGCGTCCCGGATCTCGCCGGCGAAGCGGCTGCTTCCGTTCGAATCGACTCCCAGCCGGAGCGCGTGCGGACTCTCCGGCAGGGTCCACCGCGGTTCCACGAAGATGTGGCTCCTCTCCCAGAAGGCCCTCCACCACCGCGAGGTGCGGGAACGCGCCCGCTCCGCGGGTACAGGATCCGGAAGCCGCGCGAGCCACTCCTCCACCGAGGCCGTTTGCTCCGACGCCGTCGCCAGGGTGAGGCAGAAGGACCGCACTGGCTGGGCGGTCTCCAGCGAGTCCTTGCCGACCCGGAAGAACCCCTCTCCTCGCAGGCGGCCTCCGAACGTGCGGTGCAGGATCGGGTCTTTCGCCAAGTCGGCGACCGCCTCGAGGCCCTGGTGGCGGAGGGTGAACGGGACCACGGAGGTTTCGTTGCGGTGCCACCAGACTACGGCTTCCGGGCTGCGCACGTCGAACCGATCCGCGCTCTCCTGCACGCGCACGCTCTCCGGAGCGTCCTGCATGGTCCAGCTCGACCGGAGCTCCTCGCCCTGCAGACGGCGGGGCTCCGTGCGCCAGTTCTCGACCGTGGCCGTCACCCTCGCGGCGTCGCCCCCTCTCCCCTCGACGTAGACGACCGGCGAGGAGGCGTCCACGAACACCCGGAACCGCCACCCGCCCATCCGCACCTCGACCCGACCGTCCTTGAGCGACAGCCTCTGCTCGAACGGCGCGACCGGCTTGAGAGGCGAGGGTTCGAGGCGCACCCGCACCCGAGCCAGCTTGAGCAAGCGCGAGGCCTCGCTCCAGGCGTCCGTCCGGGACACGTAGAAGACGAGGTCGCCGCTCGGCTCGACCCACAGGTTGAGGCCCACCTCGCCGTTGCCCAGCGGCATCGACCCGGAGGCGTCCTCGCTGGGCGAGGTCCAGACGACGTCGCAGCGATCGAGGTCGCTCCAGAAGTCCGTTCGCGGCGCGTCCACGGGCGGCAGCAGCATGGCCGCCAGCATAGCCCCTGGCACGGCCGATTCTCTACGCGAACGGCGCGGCTCCGTCCCAGTCGCGGAGGAAGGATCGCACCTCGCCGATCGCCTCGTCCAGGTCGTCGACCGTCTGCACGATGGGAGGATCCGGTCGGAGGAAGCGGAACTCGACCCGCACGGGACGGCGCCCGAGCGTCTGCTCGAGCATCAGGGCGTAGCAGGCTCCCTGGATGCGGTGGTGCCGCATCGAGTTCCGGATCCGCTCCTCGGTGTCGGCGCGGTCGGTCTTGTAGTCCAGAACCACGAACTCGCCGTCCGGGCGCCGGATGAGGAGGTCCATGTACCCTTCCAGAAGCCAGCCCTCGACCCACGCCGAGAGGAACGCCTCGCGCCACGCCTGGACCGTTCCGTCGAGCGCGGCGCGGATCTCTGGCTCGTCGAGGCCCGCTCGCACCATCCTCGCGACCTCCTCCACGTTCTGTGCGCCCTCGGCCATGCAGGCCTCCCAGATCAGCGCGTCCAGGTCGCATCCGGGCCGGTACAGCTCGAGCGTGGCGTGCACCGCCAGACCCTCGGTGGTGGCGGCCTTGGCCCGACGATCGGCCCACACGTACGGCTCCTCGGGAAAGTCCCCCTCGGTGGAGCCGGGCCCCTCGCCTAGCATCGCCTTGCTGATCGAGGTCGGAGAGGCGAGGAACGGCCTCGTGGCGACTCTCCGAACCTCCGCGAATCGCGCCAGGGCCGCCTCCCTCTCCTCGTCCGTCAGCTCGCGCACGGCGGCGCGCGGAACGCTCGGCCTGCCGGGCACCCAGAGCTCCGGCAGCCGGTCCGCCTCGTTCGCAGCGTCGTGGAGGAGACGGGCCATCGAGGGCTGCCTCTCTCGGCAGGCCATGCCGATCAACAGCGGTCCCATGGTTCGCGTCGCCGCAACATAGGCGAGCCGCTTGCGCTCCAGCTCGTAGGCCTCCTCCAAGAACTCGAAGGCGAGCTCGGCCCCGGGCGACGCGAGGCGCTTGCCCACGCGCACCACGAGCCGGCCTTCCGGATCCCAGGCGAACTGGTCCCTGACCGGCATCGGCTTGGATCCCATGCCCACCAGCAACACCATCGGGAACTCCAACCCCTTGGCCGCATGGATGGTGAGAACGCGGACGGCGTCGTCGTCCAGCTCCGCGCCGATCGGCTCCGACACGCGCGCCCGCTCCTCCGCCTGCGCCTCCAAGAACGCCACGAAGCTCCTCAGCGCTCCCTGCCCGCGCTCCGCGTGGTCGCGGGCCATGGCGAGCAGCGTCCAGAGCCGGTTCCAGCTCTCCCTCGGCCTCGGGTTCCTTCCGTAGGAGGCGATCCACTCGAACCGGTTCATCGCCGCCGCGAGCACCTCCGAGGCGTCCAGTCCCCTCGCCTCGCGCCGGAAGGCCTCTAGTTCCCTCAGTGCGTCGCCGACCGGACCCGCGGCGGCCTCGGGCGGGGTGCGCCAGCCGTCGACGTGCCCGGAGACGAACTCGACCAGGTCGTCGTTGGTCAGGCTGAAGCTCGGCCCCCTCAGCGCCCCGACCAGAGCAACCTCGTCCGAGGGGTCGTCCACGGCGCGCAGGAACAGGGCCAGCTCGCGGAACTCCTGGGAGCCGAACATCGCCGTCTGGCTCTCGACCCGGTACGGCACGCCGTGGGCATCGAACTCCCGCAGCAGCACCGGCTCGATCGTTCGCGTCGGCAGGAGCACCGCGACGTCCCCGAACCGCACCGGCCGGGGCTGCTGGCCGCGCTCCCGAACCAAGCGCCCCTCGGCCACGGCGGAGGCGATGCAGCGGGCCGCCCAACGCGCCTCCGCCCGCCTCAGCCGAGAGGCGCCCTGCGAAGACGGGGGAAGGCCCAGCGACTCCGCGCCGGGAGGGTCCTCGTCCGCCTTCACCGGACCGCCGAAACGGAACACCATCGGCGGGTCGTCCGCCGTCTCGGCTCGGCCGCATCCGATCGGCTCGTAGGGGATCGGGTCCTCGGCCCTCAGCACCCCGGGGAACACGGCGTTGATCCAGTCGAGCGTGGGCTGGGCGATCCGGAAGTTCGTGCTCAGCTCGAGAACGTCTTCCGAAGGAAACACCGCCTGCACGCGGTAGAACAGGCCCACCTCGGCGCCGCGGAACGCATAGATGGACTGCTTCGCGTCGCCGACGAACAGCAGCTTGCCCGGCTTGGCCGAACGGAGCTGGTCCTCCCACGGGGCGGCTCCCGAAAGCTCCCCCGCAACCAGCGCGATCAGCTCCACCTGCAGCGGGTCGGTGTCCTGGAACTCGTCCACGAACACCCGGTCGAAGGAACCCCTGGCCTGCTCCAGCACGTCCGGCCTCTTCCGAAGCAGGCGGACCGCCTCCAGCAGCAGGTCCTGAAACGTCAGCCGTCCCTGTGCGAGCCGCGCCCTCCGCCACGCCAGAGACTCCTCCACCACCGCGCGTACGACCGGCAGAACGGTCCGCCATTGCAGAGCGCCCTCCAAGCGGTCCAGACAGGCCTCGACCTCGTCCCTCGCCTCCTTCACGCCTACCGATCCCTGCCAGTGCGGCTTGAGCGCGGAGGAGACCCCGGAGAGGTTCAGCCTCGGCGGGCGTTCGGGCAGGCGGCCGGGGTCGTCGGGGAGTTCCCGGACGTAGGCTCGGAGGCGCTCCACCCCGGCCTCGAAATCCGGGTACGGCTTCTTGAGGCGGGGGCGCGCCGCGTCCCAAGCCTGCAGGAACTCCGCAGCCGCGCTTCGGACCGCTTGGACGGCCTCCGCCACGTCTGCGCCGGCAACCTGCGGGTCGTCCGAGGCGTGGGGGTTCCTCAGGCAGAAGGCCGCGAGGTCCCTCCCAAAGTCCGCGGCGACCCCCAGGTCGAACAGGGCGCCCCACCCCTCGCGGAGGTCCTGCCGAGCCAGCAGCCGATCGCTGGTCTCGAGCCACCATCGGTCCAGCGCATCCTCGAGATCGGTCTCCTCCTCCACCTGAAGGATCGGAGGCAATCCCGCGTCGATGGGAAACCGGGTCAGCAGGCTCTGGGCGAAGCTGTGGATCGTCTGGATCGGCGCAGCGTCCACCTCAGCCAACGCGCGGGCGTAGCGATCCCGATCGGCGTCGTCCGCCGCCCCGGACACCAGCCGCAGCAGCTCGGCCCGGAGCCGGTCCTTCATCTCCGCCGCCGCCTTCTTGGTGAACGTGATCGCGACGGTGCGCTCCAGGCTTCCGCCGGCGCGAACCACCGCCAGCATGCGGCGCACCAGAGCCGTCGTCTTGCCCGTGCCCGCCCCGGCCTTCACGAAGAGCGAGCGGTCCAGATCCCTCTCCAGGGCCTCGCGGGCGGACCGGTCGGCGGGTTCAGTCATCTTCCGGTTCCTCCTTCAGGATGTCGCCCAGGTGCTCCATCGCGGCCTCCTGCAGGGCGATGCGGTCCGAGGGACAGAGTCGGTCGAACGGGCAGTACCGGCACTGGCTCTCCCGGTCGTCGCCTACGGAGGGCGTCAGCGGAAACCAACCGGCGCGGACCAGCCGGACGAGCCGGGCGAGCAGCTGATCGGCCGACTCCTTGGTCTCCGCATCCCAGGGAACGGGAACGACGCTGTCCTCGTTCCCCTGCAGCAGGAGGTAGGCCCCTCCCAGCGACTTGCGGGGTTCCGTCGCTTCCAGGGCGCGCAGGTACAGCAGGACCTGGATCGGATCCGGGCGGGACCCTCCGGTCTTGAGGTCCACCACGAGCAGCCGGTCCTCGAACACCTCGAGCAAGTCGATGCGTCCTTGGAGGAACAGCTCCTCCCCCGGCGGCCCGACCTTCACTCCCGCGCCGTGCGCTCCGAACGGGACCTCCACCCGGGCCTCCAAGGGCTGCGCGCCACCCCTAGCCTCGGCCTCGGCCTCCAGCAGTCGAACGGCCAGCTCCGGGAGACGCTCGGCTTCATAGCTCCATAGACCTCGGCGGCGGATCCACCCATCCCGCTCCAGGTCCGACAGCCGTCCTTGGACGAGGCTCCGAAGACGGTCCCGGTGCTCGTCGGACCACCGCTCCGGCCACCGGTCCGACAGGCTCCGAAAGAAATCCGCGAAGGCGCCGTGGATGGCGGAACCCAGCCGCCTGGGATCCACCGGCCTCCAGTCGGCCGCGGGAAAGGTCTCGCGGACCCCGAGCACGCTCCCGAGGAAGAAGCGCTGGGGGCAGGCGACCAGACCGCCGACCTCCGTCACCGCCCGAGGCTTCCGCAGAATCTCCGGCAGCGGGCGCACGAGGCCGAGGTGCGGCCCCGGCTGGTCGGACAGCCGCTCGCGGCAACGCACGCTCCAAGCCTCGGCCCGACCGTGCGGGATGGAGCAAGCCGCGTCCACCTCGGCGGGGGAAGCGAACCCGCCCTGTCGGATCCGCGCCTCGAAGGACGGCGAATCCTCGTACGCCTCCGTGTCCAGGCCCTTGGAACGCAGGTCGTCGCCGATCCACCGGGAGGGGAGCCACGACGAGCCGTCCAAGCGGCTCACCCGTGGGAACAGCACCACCCTCCTCGCTCCGGAGCCTAGGGCCGAGAGGTACAGCTCTCGCTCGCGGGCCACCTGCTCCTCAACGGGCGGGAGCGCGCCGGGCACGAGGCCCAGCACCGGGTCTCCGCGGACGATCGTCGGACAGACCCCCTCCACGACGCCCAGCAGGAACACGGCATCCAGATCCATCCCGCGGGCTTCCTCGAACGTGCCGACGAACACCCCCGTTCCGAGGCGGCCCGGCGCGCGGCCCGCCCCCCGGAGCGTCTGGCGGACGAACCAAGCGAACTCTGGCCCTTCCACGGTCTGCTGGACCGGCTCCACCGACTCCAGCTCGATCGCCCTGGCCCTCCACCGCTCCTTCTGCCTGCGCTCGGCTTCGGGCAGCGTCGCGTCCGGCATCAGCTCGTCCACCCACTCCAGGAGGCGGCTCACGCGCCGGCTCCAAGGCAGGGGATCGGTCGCCGCGAACAGATCCTCCGCGGCCTGGCGCCAGCGCTCCAGAAGGGAGGCCAGCTCGGCGGCGTCGGGCGAGGAGAGACGTCCGAGGCCGGCCAGCAGCGCCTCGAGGTTCGTCTCGACCCCGATCTCGCGGACCAACCTCCTCCAAGCTGAGACGTCCGGCGCTCGCCCCTGATCCGTCCTCGCCCGATGGGAGCCGAGCCAGTCGAACAGCCGGTTGGCGTCGAACCCGTGTTCGGCGAAGTCCAGGGCGACGCTCAGCAGCGTTCCCAGCGCCGAATCGGAGACCCGCTGGTAGGCGCGGCCGTAGGCCGGCAGGCCGGCCTCCCGCAGCACCTGGAACGCAACCCGGGCGTATGGGTCGCGGCGACGGAACAGAATGGCCTGCCGCTCCAGCGGCACCCCCTGCTGGGCATGCTCCCAGACGCGGCGCACCGCCTCGCGGCACTCCTGCTCCGGGTCGGTGCAGGCGAGGATCGCGTCCCCGGCGGGCACTTGGCAGGCGGGCGGGGGGCCGCCCGACCACTCCGAAAGCCAGCCGTCCGCCGCCGGATCGCCGGTCGCGCCCAGGATCAGCTCCGCGCCCGCCTGCTCCAGACTCTGGAGAACCGTGCGCTCGATCCCGGACGGGCGTTTCGGGAGGAACACGACCACCCGGCCCAAGCCATCCGGGATGGAGGCCGGGATCGCGTTCGCCAGAGCGCTCGGATCCGCCAATCCGAACCGCTCCATCTCCGCTCGGTATCGCCTCCAGAGTCCCTCGAGCGGCCCGGAGGGCGCGTCCGAGGCGTCGAGGGCGTCGAAAGCCCTCAAGAGCGCCCCGGGGAGGTCCGGGTGTCCGGCGCACTCGCGGAACGGCCCCGGATCGTCGCGCAGCAGCCGCCGGGCCACCGCCCAACGCACGGGCTGGGGGCAGGGGTTCAGACAGGGCGGCGCCAGCTGGCGCACCAGGCTGCTCAGGGTCGCGAGGCGCACGCCGAACAGCCCCGGCCCCTCGGGAGCGTGGCCTCGGACCAGCTCGCGCCGCAGCTGAACCGCGCAGGGCACGGAGCCGACCGCGACCGTCACCGCGGCGCACCGATCCCCGGCCTTGGCGCCGTCGATCGCCGCGCGGAGGGCCTGGATCGCCTCGCGACCGAAGGCAACGGTTCGGACGGCCATGGGTACCACTGTACACCCACGGCCGCCCCGGCCTCAAGGCTCCGGCCTCAGCGCAACTGGGTGACCTGGAGGAAGCCCTGGTCGGACACCGTCAGCAGGAAGGCGCCGTCGGCGGAAAAGGCGAGGGGAGAGCCGTCCCGCGCCTGGTTCTCCAACACGCCGATCTGACGGAAGCTCTTCGGGTTCCAGAACCGCACCGTGCCGTCGGTGGAGCTGGTGGCGAGGTACGCGCCCGAGGGAGCGAACGCCGCCGCCGTCACCCAGTCCTGATGGCCGCGCAGGCTGTTGATCCGGGTGCGCTTGCGCAGGTCCCAGAGGCTCGCGATCCCGTCCCTTCCGGCGCTCACGCCCAGCGTTCCGGCCTTGTTCGGAAAGCAGCCGAAGGCCCCCTGCCCGGGGTGCCCACCCAGCTGCGCCACGGGCTGGCCGTTCGCAAGGTAGAGCATCACGCCGTTCGAGAGCGTGCCCACGAGAAGCGACCCCGAGGGCGTGAAGCACCCGCCGTACACGTTGGCCCCCTTCCCCAGGATGGTGCCCACCTTCTTGCCGGTCTCCGTGGAAAACACGAACACCGCGTCGTCGGCGCCGGTGCTCGCGAGCAGATCGCCCTTGGGCGAGAAGCTGAGCGCCTGGATGGCCCGCTGGTGCTCTCGGATCGTGCGCACACGCTTGCCGGTCTTGGCGTCGAACAGGAACACGCGCGCCGACTCGTCGCCCGTGGCGATCCAGCGGCCGTCGGGGCTCCACGCGACGGCTCGCGCCGGCAGGGGATGGGAGTCCAGGGTCATCGCCACCTGGCGGGTGGCGGCGTCGATGACGACGGTGCGCCGATCCTCCAGCGTGAGCACGACCCGTCGGCCGGTGGGAGCGGCGGCCATCGCCAGCGGACGCAGGCTGGGAACGACGCGGGTGGAGACGATCGGAAGCGAGTCGGATCCGGGTGCCGCGAGGACCGCGGCGAGCGCGAAGGGCAACATGGATGCGGTGATTCCTCCGTGAATTCACAGGAACAGACGCTCGTTCCCGGAGAACGGTTCGCTCCACGGGTTTCCACGAGCCTCAAAACGTGCGAAACTGGAGGCGAGACCCATGGGCACCACCCATCGACCCGCGTACGAGCTGCTCGAGTGGACCGTCGACTACGGCGAAGGGCCTCGCCCCGTCCTCGTGCCCCACGCTTGGCGCCAAGACGTTCCCGTCGGGTGGGAGGGCCCGGCGGTCTATCGCACCCGCTGCCGCGTGCCCGATTCCGGCGGGTGGCTCTTGTTCCACGGCGTGTCCTACGAGGCGAGGGTCGAGTTCGACGGAGAGCACGCGGCGACCCACCGTGGGATCTGGGACGCGTTCTCCGTCCGCTTGCCCGATCGTCCGGGCGAGTTCGTGGACGTCGCGGTGAGGGTGACCAAGAACGGCGGGCCGACGTTCCCGGTGCGCGACGTCGCCAGCGGCTTTCTGCCCTACGTCTACCACACGTTCGGAGGCATCTACCAGCCCGTCGAGGTGGTCGTCGGCCCGGAGGACCCGCTGGCCACGCCTCCTCCCCCCGCCCCGTGCCGCGTCCGGACCGACGGGAGCCGGCTCTGGGTCGACGGAGAGCCGTTCTACCTTCGCGGCGTGCTGACGTGGGGATGGTATCCCGAGGTCGGCCACACCAACCCCGGCGAGGCCACGATCCGGCACGAGGCGCGCATCGCCAAGAGCCTCGGGTTCAACACGATCAAGTTCTGCCTGTGGGTGCCGACGCACCGCCACCTGGAGATCCTTCACGAGGAAGGGCTGGAGGCCTGGCTCGAGCTGCCCCTGTGGGACCCGTCGCCGGAACCGGACCGCCTTGCGAGCATCGCGCGGGAGATCGAGCGCATCGTGCTCCAATACCGCCACCACCCGAACATCCTGGTCTGGACCGTGGGCTGCGAGCTGTCGCACGGCACTCCGCACGGATACCGACGCGGCCTGGTCGAGCGGGTCAAGGACCTGACGGGCGCGGCCCTCGTCAAGGACAACAGCGGCGGCTCCGAGATGTACGGCGGAGACCTGCGGGAGTACGGCGACTTCTACGACTTCCACCCTTATTGCGATCTGCCCTTCTATCCTCCGGTGCTCGACAGCCTGCTGCCGGGCGCGCGGCGAGCGATGCCGGTGCTCTTGGGGGAGTTCAGCGACATCGACGTGCACCGCGACGTGGCCCGGCTCCGCAGGGAGGGGCCCTACTGGGGCAGCCCCGACCCGGCGCTCAACGACCAAGGGGTCCGCTGGCAGCACGATCTGCCGCGCATCCTCGCCGAGTGCCGCCTCTGCCTGCCTGAGGAGGATCGTCGGCACCGTCGGCTGATGGAGTCGTCGCGGCGAAAGGCGCTCTTCATCCGAAAGACCGTGCACGAGGCCGTGCGCGAGCGGGCGCCGATCGCCGGCTACGTGGTGACGGGATGGCGGGACACGCCGATCGCCACCGCGGGGTTCGTGGACGACTGGATGGACGCCCGGTTCTCTCCCGAAGAGACCCTGCCGTGGAACGGCGAGGACTGCCTGTTCCTCATCCCCACGCGCCGCCCGCCGTTCCACAAGGGTGGGAATCGGCCCGGGTGGCTCGACCCGTTCGTGTTCCGCGAGGGCAACGCCTTCTGGAGGATCGGAGCGAGCTTGGCGGAGGGCGGCCGGTTCGCGATGGAGTGGCGCATCCGTCGGCCCGACGGGGAGGTCGTGGCGCAGGGCCGGGGCGTTGCCAGAGCCTTCGAGCCGTTCGTCCCCGCGGAGGGCGCGGAGGTGGCTTGGCCGGAGGGGACGGAGGGCCGCTACCGGCTGGAGGCCGAGGTTGGGGGCGCCTCGAACGCATGGGAGATCGAGATCGTGCGCCGGCCCGACTGGAAGGCCCTTGGCGGATGGACGATCCAAGACCCCTCGGGCCGCCTCGAGGGCCTCAGCCTCGAGCCCGGCGACGGCCTGCTGACGACGGCCTGGTGCCACGGGGTGTCCGAAGCTCTGGCGGCGGGGCGTCGCATCCTGTGCCTGGCCGACGGCCCCTGCACCACCCCGGCGCCGTTCTGGAGGGAGGCCGCCTACGAGTTCCTGGACGACTCGTTCTGGTCGGCCCTGGGCATCGCCGAGCGCTGGGAGCGCTTCTGGGCCGTGTCCCCCGACTGCGTGCTGGACGTGGAGACCCTCGGCCGCAACCTTCCCGTCGGCACGACGATCGAGCCCCTGATGCTGCGGATCGACACGCGCACCTACGCAGAGGCGCCAGTCGTCGCCCGGTGCCGCTTCGGCGACGGCGTGATGATCGCCACCACGCTGCGACCGGACGGCGGACTGGGCATGCAGCCGTTCGGGCTGGCTCGGAACCCCTCGGGCGCGGATCTGCTGGCCCGGTTGCTGCGCGTGCTCGCCGAGCGAGGGTGAGCCCTTGCGAACGATCCCGCCTCTCGGTACGTAGGCTCTTCTTGCGATGGTGGAACAGAAGGCTCTGCTGAACGTTGTGGAGGCCGCCGAGAGGCGCCGCTCGATTCGGGACTACCAGCCCCGACCGATCCCGGAGGAGGACCTGAGGGAGATCCTCCGGGTCGCCGGACTGGCTCCGTCGGCTTGGAACATCCAGCCGTGGCGGGTGACGGTGGTGCGGGACCCCGAGCTGAGGGCGAAGCTCCAAGAGGCCGCGTACGGCCAGAGGCAGGTCGGATCCGCACCCGCCGTGCTCGTGGTCTGGAGCGACATGAAGGACGCTCTGGAGCACATGGACGAGTTCGTGCACCCGGGCATGTCCGCCGAGCAGGCCGAGAACATGAAGGCGACCATCCGCAAGGTGTTCGGGGACATGGGCGAGGAGGCCGCGGAGCAGTGGGCCCAGGGTCAGACGTACATCTTCCTCGGCTACCTGCTGCTGGCGATCTCGGCGTTCGGCTATGCCAGCTCGCCGATGCTCGGCTTCGACCCCGCGGCCGTGAAGGCGCTGCTGGGCATTCCGGAACACGCCACCGTTCCGGCGCTGGTCGCCGTGGGCGAGGCCGCCGAGGAGGGCTTCCCCCACCATCGGCATCCCTTGGACCGGTTCGTCAAGTTCGTCTGATCGCCGACAGAATCCGCTCGGCGTAGCGGCGGCTCGCCCCTAGGTTCGCTCCCACGAACCGGCGGGCCGCCTCACCCATTCTCCTCCGGAGCGCGTCGTCCCGGAGCAGCTCCTCGAGGGCGGAGGCGAGCTCCTCCGCGGTCGCGCAGACCCTGGTGGCGCCCTCTGCCGCCGCGGCCGAGGCCACCTCGGCGAAGTTGCTCATGTGCGGACCGTGCAGGACCGGCTTGCCGTGGGCGAGAGGCTGCAGCAGGTTCTGCCCTCCGTACTCGCCGAACCCGCCGCCGATCACCACCGCATCGGCGACGCTGTACACCTGGGAGAGCTCGCCGTAGGTATCGAGGATCACGTAGGCGGCCCCGCCCCCCTCGCTTCGCAGAGCGACCTCGCCCAAGCGCCCGAGCGCCTTGTGGTAGAGCTCCGGCACGCGCTCCAGGTGCCGGGGGGCGTGCACGGCGCAGAGCCTCTTCAGGCCGACCCTTCCCAGCGCCTCCAGCACGAGGTCCTCCTCGTCCGGCCCCCGGGTGGAGCCGATCACCACCGCGGGAACGCCCTCGGGCAGACCCAGAATCCTGCGCCACTCGCGAGGGTCGGCCTCCAGCCCCTCCACGGCTTGATCGAACTTGCAGTTCCCGATCACCGCGACGTTCCTCGCGCCGAGCTCTCGGATGCGCCGCGCGTCCTCCTCCGTCTGCATCAGGGCCCAGTCCAGGTTCGCCAAGGCAGAGCGGAAGAACCGGCGGAACCGCATCGAGCGCCGGAAGCTCCGTCCGCTGACCCGACCGTTCGCCACTACCGTCGCCGTGCCCCGCCGGCGGGCCTCCGCCAGCAGGTTCATCCAGATCTCCGTCTCCATCAGCACCAGAACGTCGGGCTGGACGGAGGCCAGAGCCCTTCGGACGACCCACGGCAGATCGAGGGGAAAGTACACCAGGTGGTCGAACAATCCCTGGGCGCGCTCGCGGGCGGTGCGGTGGCCGCTGCTGGTGGTCACGCTGAGGACCACCTCCGCATCCGGCGCGAGCGACCGAAGCTCCCGCAGGATCGGCAGGCTGGCCAGCACCTCGCCCACGCTCACCGCGTGGAGCCAGATCCTCGGGCCGCCGCGCTTCTGGGGCAGGTCGTAGCGGCCGAAGCGCTCCCTCCAGACCGGAAGCTCCCGCCGCTTGCGGGCGCGGGACAGCATCCAGGCCATCCACAGCGGGGAGGCGAGAACCAGCAGCAGGTTGTACAGCGCCCGCATCGAAGGAGGCTCATCCCTCGAACGGACGGCCCGTGATCCGCTCGAAGGCCTGGATGTACTTCTCGCGGGTCTTCAGGATCACCGATTCCGGCAGCGACGGCCCGGGCGGCTGCTTGTCCCAACCGATCTGCTCCAGGTAGTCCCGCACGAACTGCTTGTCGTAGCTGGGCTGGGGCCCGCCCGGACGGTATTGGCTGGCGTCCCAGAACCTCGAGCTGTCCGGGGTCAGGGCCTCGTCGATCCAGATCAGGCCGTCGTCGGTCTCGCCGAACTCGAACTTCGTGTCGGCCAGAATCAGACCGCACCCTTGGGCGTGCTCCCTAGCCCTGCGGTAGAGCTCCAGCGTCCAATCGCGCACCTTCTCCGCCGTCTCCCGGCCCACCAGGTCCACAGCCTTCTGAAACGAGATGTTCTCGTCGTGGCCCGACTGCGCCTTGGTGGAGGGCGTGAAGATGGGCTCGGGCAGGCGGTCGGACTCCCGCAGCCCCTCCGGAAGGCGCAGGCCATGGATGTCGCCCCCGTAGCGCCGGTAGTCCTTGTACAGCGATCCGCTGATGTAGCCCCTGGCGATGCACTCGATGGGCAGAGGCCGCGCCTTGCGCACGATCACGCTTCGCCCGTTCAGCTCCGGGGCAGGCTGGGGCAGGCTCTTCTGGATGGTCGCGTTCTCGGTGACCAGCAGGTGGTTCGGGCAGACGTCCTTCAGCAGCTCGAACCAGAAGTTGCTCATCTGCGTGAGCAGCTTGCCCTTGTCCGGCACGCCGTTGGCCATCACGACGTCGAACGCGGAGAGCCGGTCGGTGGCCACGACCAGAAGGGTCCGGCCCAAGTCGTAGACCTCGCGGACCTTGCCCCTTCGAGGCCCGGGCAATCCCGGAAGGCAGGTCGAGAGCAACGCATCCATGCGGGGATTATGGCAAGGCTCCCCGCGGGACCGCCCAGCGAGGACGCGTCACTCGGACAGCAGCGCCACCCGGCGGTTCTCGTAGGCGTCGATCTGCCGGTCGATCTCCTCGCGGTGCCGGTGCGAATACTCCAGAGCCGCCAGCAGCTCGACCTGCGACAGCATCGGGTACTCCTGCGCGAGCACGTTCAGATCGCACACCCTGCGGTACGTCCGCACGACCTCCCACACGGGAATCCTCGCGCGGCCCGCCACCGCCTGTCCCCTCGCGTCCCGGAACACGGCGCAGTCCGGGTTCTCCTCCTCGGCCTCCAGGCAGAACATGTCCTGAAAGAGGCCGGGTTGCAGCGCCCACAGCGCATCCAGCGCCGCCGCCACCCTTCTCGGCTCCCGCTCGGCCAGGAGGGCCAGTTTGCGGATATGGCTGCTCACCTCAAGCGTGGTCATGACTCTCCTCCGTGGTCGTCCACCCACCAGTGCTATCGTCGGAGGCGCCGGTAGTTTTCAGGATGCCCCTTGCGGTCAGGAAGCCAAAAACCCCGTCATAAAACCGGGTCGGATGGAGCCAACGTCCCTCGCTGTGGTCGCAGTCCGGCATCCACAGGATCGTGGCCGGGGGCTGGGCGGCGGCCGCGTTCCGTCGGGCGTGGCTCGGCGGCGCCAGCACGTCCCGCTCGCCGTGCACCAGCAGCAGCCGGCGGCCGTCGAAGCCGCGCAACGCCCTCGCCACGTCCACGCGGAACGGGTTGAAGCCGGCCATCGGCCAAGCCAGGAGCAGCATGGGCGACAGAACGATCCGGAGCCAGCGGCCCGCCAGGAACTCCCACCAACCCGGGATCGCCTCGGCGAGCCGCGAGTAGGCGCTGTCGAGGATGGCGCAGTCCGCCAGCTCCGGGTCCTCTGCCAGCGCGAACGCGGAGGCGACGGCGCCCATGCTGCTGCCGACCAGCACGACCTTAGCGCCGGGCCTTCGCGATCGGATCCACTCCGCCGCGGCCCGAACGTCCCTCCGCTCGAGCCAGCCCAGGCCCGTCTGTCGGCCCCCGCTTCGGCCGTGCGCCCGAAGGTCGGGCAACAGGCAGGAGAACCCCAGGCGGTGGAGCCAAGGGGCCATCGGCGTCAGCTCGCAGCGGTTCATCAGATAGCCGTGGACGAGCAGCGCCACCGGACCGTCCGCAGGGCCCTCGACCCACCACCCGCGCAGCGTCACCCCGTCTTCCGTCTCGAAAGCCACCTCCTCCTGTGGCACGCCCATGAAGCCCGGGGAGAGGAACAGCGGGGTGCGGAGCGGCCTGAGGCTCAGCCGCGCCACCAGCAGCAGGAGCAGAAGGTAGGCGGCGGCCAGCCCCAGAATCCACGCCATGGGCCGTTGTTACCCTACGTTGGGCTAAACTAGCGGGACAACCGCGATGTACGCCCTGAACTTCTACTCCGACCTGTATGGCGAGGTGCTGCGCAACGGCCGCAAGACGGCGACGGTCAGGCTCGGCGACAAGACCGACAAGTACAAGCCCGGCATGCTCGTGTGGGTCACGGTCGGACCGAGGTTCGGCGTGAGGCGGAAGCTGTTCGCCGCGATCCTGGACCGCGTGGAGGTCAAGAAGCTGGAGGAGCTCTCCCCGCGCGACATCGAGCGCGAGAGCCCCGAGAGCCGCAGTCTGGACGACATCTTGGCCACGATGACCAGGATCTATGGAGACTTGATCACCCCCCAGCACACGGTCACGGTGATCTACTTCTCCCGCGTCGAGGAGTGAGGCGGTGGACGGCTGGCTCGACCCGGCGGCGTGGTCGGGGGCTGGCACCACGATCGGTCGCATGCTGATCGCGGCCCTGCTCGCCGGAGCGATCGGCTGGCAGCGCGAGGTCCACGGTCGGCCGGCGGGAATCCGTACGCACATGCTGCTGGCGCTCGGCGTGGTGGTGCTGACCGAGGCTGGCCGAAGGCTCGGCGGAGACCCCGCGAGGGTGGCGGCGCAGATCGTGACGGGCGTCGGCTTCCTCGGCGCGGGCGCGATCCTGCGCATGGGGAGGGAGATCCGGGGGCTGACGACGGCCGCCAGCCTGTGGGCCACGACGGGCATCGCGATGGCGGTGGCGGCCGGCGACAGGATGGCTCCCGTGGCGGTCGCGGCGACGGCGCTGGCGCTGGTGGTGCTCGCGTGGGTGAACCGCCTGGAGCGTCGGATCCTGCCCGAGTCGACGCTTCCGGTCGTGGCGGCCGACGCCCCCGATGCCGAGACGATCGGTCGCCTGCTCGGGACCTGGCGGAGGAACGGTCGCCGGATCCGCACCTTCCAGGCCGAAGCAGTTCCCGAGGGCTTCCGCGTCCGAGCGAGCTTCGAGGGCACGGCGGAGCCGCCCCTTCAGGACGCCCTGGGGGTGCCCGGCGTGCGGTCCGCCCGGTTGGAGGCCGAGCCCTAGAGGCCCGTGCCCGACGCGCCGGCGTTGATCACGATCGCCGGCTCCTTCGCGCCCTCCTGCCGCAGCAGCTTCTTCCTTCGGCGAACGTCCGCGAGCAACCCGGGCACCTGGTGCGGGGCCTTCACCCTCGGGCCCGCGAACGCCTGCTGGAACACGCCCCACACCCGGTCGATATTGTGCGAGAGGTCGAACACCATTACGCCCTGGCTCGAAGCGGCGGCGGCCTGCAGCGCGCGCTGGAGCCGGACGCGGTCGCCGCCCAGGGCCTCGATCGACAGCCCGGCGTACACCCACGCCTGATCGTCCACCAGGCGGTTCACCAGCTGCCCGGCGGCCTCGACGGTCGTTCCGGTCGGCTGCGCGGCCTCCATGGCCTCGGCGATCGTCGCCGAGGGATAGTAGCACCCGGCGATGAACACGTCCAAGAGATCGGCGAACCCAGTCTGCTGGTACTGCGGCGTGAGGAACCGGAACCCGGCCTGCGCGGTGGTCGCGGCGTAGTTCGAGCCCAGGTTCACGTACTCGCCGTACCACGAGCCGGCGTACACGCCGAACAGCGCCGACGGCCGCACCCGCTCCACCACCTCCCGGGCCTCGGCGACCCAGTTGCGGATCGTTTGGGCGCGGAAGGCCAGCCAGGCGTCGAACCACTTGCCGGGGACGATGCCGCGCGTCAGGTCCGGCTGGAGCGTCCACCGGAACACGTCGTCGGGCCACCGCAGCTTCTCTCCGACGAGCGCCTCGAACTCCGTGCGCGCCCACTCGCTGAAGTCGCCGTTCAGGCCCGAGTAGCGCAGCCGGTCGTCGTACAGCACGCCGTCGACCTCGTAGTTCGTCAGCAGCTCGCTGAGCACCTCGAGGGCCCTCCGGCGGACCTCGGGGTTGTGGGGGCTCACCATCACGGGAACCTGCTGCCAAGGCCTGCGCGTGATCGGCACGAAGTCCGGCTTGCACTCGAAGGACAGCCGGTCGCCGGCGCGCGCGCTGGTCTTCAGGAACTCGGCGCCGCGCCCGATTCCCACCAGGATGCCGCCGCCCGTCGGAATGGCCGGAGCCTGGCCGCGCACCGCCGATCCCTCGAGCTGCGCGATCACCAGCCCCTTGGCGTCCACCACGGCCGCCTTCGAATCCCCGTTGAGCCGGGTGGGCACGCGGGAGAGGTCGGTGAACACGGCCAGCTGGTCTTCCAGGGTGGTCATCGCGTTCGGCCGGTCCATCAGGCGGAAGGCGGGGCGCCCGGCGGCCGAGGAGCGGACGAAGCCCTCGATGTCGTACAGCACGGTCTGCCACTCGGGCTTCAGGTAGGCGGGTCCCTGCTCCACGTCGCGGTGACCCTCGCTGAACGCGTTGAGGCTCACGAAGAGGCTCAGGCCCTCCCGATGGCAAGCCTCCACCATCGCCGCGAGCGGGTCGAACTCCTCGGGCAGGCGGTTGCCCCTCCACTCGGTCATCTTGGGGGCCAGCCGGCTGGGGTACAGCGTCTTCCCGACGATCGGCTTGACGTCGAACGCGACGGTGTTGAAGCCCGCGGCGGCGATGCGCCGGGCCAGATCGTCGATCTTCTCCTTGCTGTTCACGCGCCCCAGGTTGGCGGTGGCGTCGATCCACAGGATGCGCGCCTGCAGCTGTCGGGCCCTGGCCGTCTGCTGCGCCAGCCCGTAGCCGTTGCCCTCGGTGTCGAGGAGGATCGGCGGGAGGTTCGGGAACGGCGTGCCGAGCTGGAAGCGGCTCGGCCGCGGTGCGATCCGGATCGGCATCGTGGGGTAGGAGGGTTTGCTCGGTGCGTCGGCCTCCGCGAGCGACACTGCCGCCGCGAGGCCGAGGGCCTGGACCAACATGGCCCGATTATGAAGCACCCCGCACTCCAGCCGGGGCGCGGCTCGGGCGGTCGCGGAACAACGGAAACGGACCATGCTGCGACCCGCGATCCGCTCCGGTCTGGTACTCGCCGCCGCGATGGCCGCCGCGCTGTGCGCCGCCTTCGGGTACCGCGCCTACCCGCCCACTCCGCAGGGCGTGGTGCGCTACGCGAAGGCCGAGGTCGGCTGGCGCGTGGCGCCCTATGGCGGAGCACGGATCACCGGCGTGTCGCTGCATCTGGACGGGCTGCCGGTTCCCGCACGGTACGACGAGCGAACCGGCGCGGTGGTGTGGCGGCCCGAGGTCCCCTTGGCCGCCGGAAGGCATACGGCCCGGTGCGTCGTGGAGTTCGACGGCCGCTATCGGGCCGAGAAGGAATGGACCTTCGACGTTTCCCCCGAGGCCGCGGTGCGGCTGCCGGAACCGACCCCTGAGCAGGTTGGCGCGGTGGCCCGCGTGAACGAGATCCGAAGGCGGCTGGGGCTGCCGGAGTTCTGGCACGAGCCTTCGCTGGCCGCCGCCGCGGCGAGCCACTCCGCCTTCCTGGCCGCCAACCGCGCCTTCGGGCACGCGCAGGACCAGTCCCTGCCCGGCTTCACGGGGCGGACGGCCCGCGAGCGGGCGATGGCGTTCGGCTTCGCCGGATCCGTGTGGGAGGACGTCGGCTACAGCGCGCGCCCCGGATCGGACCTCGTCCGGGAGCTGTTCGACGCCCCGTACCACCGGCTGCCGTTCCTCCAGCCCGGCGCGGCGCCGATGGGCGCGGGCGTGTCCGGCGCCTTCCTGACCCTGAACTTCGGATCCGCCTCCGAGTCTGGGCTCGCCCTGTCGCCGGCGCCCGGCGAGCGGGACGTGCCGGTCTCGTGGGACGGCGTGGAGACGCCGAGCCCCTTGGACCTCCACGGGCTGCGCGGCCCGGTCGGCTACCCGATCGTCGCCGCGTGGTTCGGCGAGGGGAAGCTGGAGCTTCTGGAGGCCAGGCTGCTCGATGCCCAAGGTGCCGAGGTACCGACCCTGGCCAACCATCCCGGCAACGATCCGCACCTCGACAGCGCGGTCTTCCTGATCCCCCGCGCTCCGCTCTCTCCCGGCGGGCGGTACAGGGTGCTGCTCAAGGTGCGGATCGGCGGGAAGGCGGCGGAGAGGGATTGGTCGTTCGCCACCGCGCGCTGATGCCGCTCCGTTCGAAAGAGAGCGGGCCCCGGCTTGCGCCGGGGCCCGCGTTCGCGCTCTGCGGAAAGTCCCTTAGAACTTCACGCTGAGCTGGGTGGCGATCAGGCCGCCCTTGTACTCGGGCGAGCCCATCTCGCCGCCGCCGCCGAGCATGTCCTCGTCGACGTCGCTGATCTGCCACAGGATCGACAGCTTGGCCTTGTCGTTGAACGCGTACTTCAGGCCGAGGCTGTACCAGTTGGCCTTCAGGTCGCTGCCGAACTCCGGCTTGTAGGCGACGTACTCCCAACCGAGAGTGAGATCCCAGCTGGTGTTCAGCTTGTAGCCGAGCTCGACCGTGTAGCGCTCCAGCTCGTCGCCGTCGGGAAGGAACGTGTAGACGTCCTTGCCCTCGTACCACTCGCCGGTGGCCTTCAGGCTCAGCGCGTCGCTGAGGTTGAACCACAGCTTCGCGTCGTAGCCCTCGATGCCCGTCGGGTTGTAGATCCAGCCCACGCGGCCCCAGTCTCCCGGAGCCAGGTAGTAGGCCTCGACCTCCTTGTAGCCGGCCTTGACGCCCCAGTTGCCGGCGTCGTAGCCGAGCTTGCCGTACCAGGCGGTGTTGTCCTCGTCGTTGACCGTGTCCTCGTTGTACATCACGTCGGTCCGGCCGTAGCCAGCCTCGACGGTGATCGGCGAGAGGTCGACCTTGAGGTCGCCGCCCCAGACGACCAGCCGGTTGAACTCCGGCGCGGTCTCGAAGGAGCTGTAGCTCCAGTCGGAGCGGTTGCTGTCCAGCCAGATGTAGGCCAAGTTCAGCGCGGCCTTGTCCGAAACCGGAACGCTCAGGTTCAGGCCGAGCATCTGGTCGATCTCGAACGCACCCTCGGGCGTGCCGATCAGCATGGGCTGGATCTTCTCGCCGTTGCTGGCGACCTTGTCGCTCACGCGGCCGGCGAAGGCGTTCAGCTTGGCCGGGCCGAAGCCGAAGCCAAGGTTCGCGCCGTCGAACATCCAGTTGCCGTTGTCCCAGCGCTCGCTCTCGAAGTAGGGCGTGCGATCCTGCCGCTTGAACAGCAGCGGGGTGGTCTGGTAGCCGATGCGGCCGATCTCAGCGGCGAAGGCCTGGCCAGCGAGGCTGGTGTCGAACTTCACGCTGAAGTCGTACAGGTAGATGGTCTGCTCGCCCTCGAGGAACGCGCCGCTGCCGCCGTTCGCCTGGTCGCCCAGGGCGGAGGTGCCGAGCGTGTTGCCCGTGACGAGGGTGGCCTTCCACTGCGGACCCTCCTCGTTCGTGCCGGAGAACGTCAGAGCGCCCTCGTGCAGAACGGTGAAGTCCCGGGTCACGCCGACGGGAGCGCCGTCGTACGCGCCGCGACCGACGCCGACCGGGCGGCCGTCGACCGTCAGACCGAACTTGTCGTCGTCGCTGTAGCCGTTCAGCGTGAACAGGTCCACGGTGCCGTGGATGTCCACGGCCGGCTTGCGCTTCTCGAGCTTCTCAACGCGGTCCTGCAGGTCGCCGAGGTCCTTCTTCATCGCCTCGACGTCCACGCCCATCGAAGCCAGCTCCTTCTCGAAGGTCGAGGCGAGCTTCTTCAGATTGGCGATGTCGTCG
>CALGMO010000077.1 GCA_937961665.1 uncultured Fimbriimonadaceae bacterium | reverse complement strand
GGAGCAGCTGAAGCAGCTGCGCTCGGAGCGCGCCGAGGAGAACAAGAAGAAGGCCGAGCGGCAGAAGGAGCAGAACCGCCTGCAGAAGGCCGTGCTCGACGCCTTGGGCGACGGGGAGCGCACCGTCCCCGAGATCGCCGAGGCCGCCGGCATCGACACGCAGACCGCGCTGTGGTGGGTCACGGCGCTGCGCAAGTACAACAAGGTCGAGACCGCCGGCAAGCGCGGCGACTACCCGACCTACCGGAGGAAGTAGCCATGGCCGTCACCGTCCAACCCGAGGTCCTCGACGACATCAAGCGCTACGGGGCGTTCGACATCTCCGCCTGCTTCCACTGCGGCAACTGCACCGCCGTCTGCCCCCTCAGCGACCAGGCCGGTTCGTTCCCGCGCAAGCTGATCCGCCTGGGGCAGATCGGCGACCGCAGGCGGCTGGCCGCCAGCCCCGAGGTCTGGCTGTGCTACTACTGCGGCGAGTGCAGCGAGACCTGCCCGCGGCAGGCCGAGCCCGGCGAGTACATGGCGGCACTCCGCCGCTATGCGATCGCCGCCGCGGAGCCCACGGGCCTGGCCCGCCTGATGTACAAGTCCGTGGGGCTGTCCGTGCTGGTGACGCTGCTGGTGGGCATCGTGCTGGGCCTGTTCCTGCTCGCCCGGCCGGCCGAGGCCCAGAACCTGCCGCACGTCCAGGCCTGGATGTTCGACCTCGTGCCCTACGAGACGATCCACAACCTGGGCATCGCGGTGTTCGCGGTGGCCGGCCTCACGATCCTGCTGGGGTTCGGACGCACCCTGCGCACCATCTGGCGCGGGCCCGACGGCAAGGGGCTCGGCAAGGTCAAGGCCTCCGATCTGAGGCGGGCCTTGGCTTGGACGATGGCCGAGATCGCCACGATGAACCGCCACCGCGAGGAGGCCGACGGCTCCGCGGCGGCCCTGCCGATCTGGCTGCGCGCCAGCGTCGCGCACCGGCTGATCATGTACGGCTTCGCCGCGCTGCTGCTGGCCACCACGCTCGACTTCGTGTTCATCACGCTGCTGCCGCTGGGGCTGGTCACCTTCTGGCCGGCGCGCATCGTCGGCATCTTGGGCGGCCTGGCGATGATGGTCGGCGTGGTCGGCGCGTCGTGGCGCCGGATCCGCAAGCTCGAGAGGAACGTCGCCCGCTCGGCGTTCGCCGACTGGTGGGTGCTGTTCTTCCTGTTCGTCCTCGGGGTCACCGGCTTCTGGCTGACCGGCATCGTCACGGTCCGGCCGGAGAAGAGCGTGGCCTACGACATCGTTCTGCTGGTGCACGCGGCGATGGCCATGGAGCTGGTGCTGCTGATGGCACTCACCAAGATGGCGCACATGCTGTACCGCCCGCTTGCGCTGCTCGTGTACCGCATCAAGACCCAGCCGCCGGCCTGATCCCCGGCCCTGACCGCAACCCACGGAGAGAGAGGAAGAGAGAGCCATGTCGACGATCGGAAACGCGCCGAGTCTGGAGTCGCTCGCCGAGCAGGTCTCCCGCCTGCAGGCCGAGCTCGAGCAGGTGAAGGCCAACCAGCCGGAAGACAAGCTGTCCATGGTCGTGATGAGCGGCGACCTCGATCGGCAGCTCGCGGCGTTCATCATCGCCACCGGAGCCGCCGCGATGTTCGAGGAGGTCGTGATGTTCTTCACCTTCTGGGCCACGCCGGCCCTGAGGGACCCCAAGAAGAACCCGCCGAAGAAGGACCTCATGGCCCGCATGTTCGGCTGGATGCTGCCCAAGGGCGCCGGCAAGCTGAAGCTCAGCAAGATGCACATGGCCGGCATGGGCACCGGCATGATGAAGGGACTGATGCGCAAGAAGGGCGTGATGTCCCTCGAGCAGCTGATGAAGCAGGCCGCCGAGTCCGGGGTGAAGATCTATGTGTGCCAGATGAGCATGGACCTGATGGGCATGACGCTGGACGAGATGATCGACTATCCGGACCTGAAGCCGGCGGGCGTCGCCAAGTTCCTGGCCGAGGCCGGAACCAGCAAGAGCACGCTTTTCATCTGAGCTCTCTCTCGTGCGAACGGGCGTCCTCCCGGCTCGCCGGGGGGCGCCCTTCGTCGCCGGCCGTAGCCCGCTCCGCGGCCGACGCAGGGCTGCCGCAACCGAAGAACGGCGTCGAGGCGACCTTGGGCCGCTCGCCCTTCAGGACCGCGCGGATGGCCAGCGCCGCGTAGGCCGTCTCCTCGGCGTCGCAGAAGCGGCCGATGTTGTAGGCCCCCAGATACGCCACGCGGCCCTCTCGATCGATCACCGCCGCCGCGGGAGCCGCCGGCACGCCGAACAGCCTCGCGATCCGGCCCCGGGGATCCGCGGCCGCCGGCACGCCCGGAAACTCCCTCGCCGCCCGGGCGGCCGCCTCAGACCCGCCGGGCACCACCGTGACCCATCGGGCCTCCGGCCACCGACGCATCGCCTCGCGGATCGACGCGGACTGGAACCGAGAGCAGGCGCAGTCCGGGTCCCAGAAGTTCACCACGCGCACCGGTCCGCCGCCCGCCAAGCGAACCTCGCCCCGGTCGGTGAGCACCGACTCCACGGGACTGGCGGGAGCCCGACCCGGGTCCAGCCGGGTCCAACCCGAGGGAGGTTCCACAGCCCGCGCATAGCGGACGCTATAGTGCCACAGCGCCGCGCACGTTCCCGCGCACCAGCAGGCGAACAGCAGCGCGGCCGGCCTCATGCGACCCTCAGCTCGGGCGATCCCGCGGCGCGGGCCACGCGCGCCTCGAGCCGTGCGACGAACTCGAGCAGGCGCTCCAGCTCCCGCTGGCCCTCGCCCACCGACCGCAGATTCTCCTCCGCAGCCCGGCTCAATTCGGCCAGCTGGGCGTCCGCGCTCACCGCCTCGCCCCTGGCCTGCGCCGCCAGGCGGGACGTCTCCTCGAATCCCGCGAGGATCGTCTGGATCTGGGAAGCCAGGTCGGCGCACGAGGCCATGGTCGAGGCCGCCGAGGCCTCGAACTCGCCCAGCGCGTCCGCCAGCGACCGCAGGTCGGATCCGACCCCCGAGCCCTCCTCGGCGATGCGCCTGGACTCGGTCTCCACGTGGTCGAACCTTCTCAGCGCGTCCTCCACCGATGCGGCCAGACGCTCCAAGGTGGCCGAGGCCGCCCGCGCCAACCCGCTCTGCCCGGCGTCGCCCTCCACCGAGCGCAGCGCCTCGTCGAACTGCCCGGTCATGTCCTGCACCAGGGCCGCGATGCTGCGCGTGGCCTCCGAGGTGCGCTCCGACAGCTTGCGGACCTCCTCGGCCACCACCGCGAAGCCCCGTCCGCTCTCCCCGGCTCGCGCCGCCTCGATGGCCGCGTTCAGCGCCAGCAGGTTGGTTTGCGCCGCGATCTCCTCGATCGACGCCAGGATGTCCTGGATGTCGGCCGTGCGGCGGTGCAGCGCGCGCACCTTGTCCGCCACGGACCCGATGCCGTCCTCGATCGACTCCCGTCCCGCTGCGGCCTCGCGCGCGAGCCCGGCCGCACCCTGCCGGGCCTCGGCGGCAAGGTCGGACAGGCCCTCGGCCACCGCCAGCAGCTGCTCCGTCCGTTCGATCGACCGCTGGCCCTGCTCGGCCTGCCGGCGGGCCAGATCGGACATCGCCTGGCTCTCCCGCGCGAGGTCTTCGATGTGCCGGGCCACCTCGCGGGTCTGGATCGTGCCGTCCCGCATGCGCGCGTCGGTCTCCTCGGCGCCGCGGCGAACCCGCGCCATGCTCTCCCTCGCCTCGCCCGTCAGGCCGTTCTGCCTTCGAGAGGCATCGGCCAGGGCCTCCAGCGCCCGTCCGACGTCGCCGACGCCCCTGCGGGCCTCCCTCAGCTGGCCCTCGAGGAGCCGCAGAGCGGAGCGGACCTCCGCGTCGCCCGAGCCGGAATCCTCCGAGAAGCGGCCAAAGACCTCGGACAGCTCCTCCTGATGCTCCCAGTCCCTGCGCATGGCGGCGGCGAGAGCGGCCAGCAACGCCGCTTCCGCCACGACGAACGCGGCATGGATCGCCGTGAGGAGGTACGGGTTCATCCGAGTGGAGTACAGGTACACGGGCAGGCTCATCGCCTGGAGCACCGCGAACGAGGCGTGGTGCACGGCGATCGTCGCCGCCGCCGCGACGATCGGCCTCCAGTCTCGGAACGCCAACAGGAGCGCCATCGCCACGAACACGTGGAAGTGCATCTCGGTCATCCCGCGGCTCTGGTGGATGTAGAGCGCGGAGAAGAACATCGCCGCCATGCCCGTAGCGACCTTGGCCAGCCCGGACGACGGGTCGGACCGCAGCAGCGCGATCGGCACGAGCGCCGCGGGAACGCCCACGAGGATCGCTGGAAGCCACGTACCGTACCACGGCGCCAACGCCAGCCCCAGCGCCGCGTGCGCCAAGAGAATCCCCTCGAAGAGAACGGCCGCGCGCCGCTCCGCATCCACCAACCGGAATCGACCCACTTCTTAACCTCGCTTCAATCGGGAGTCAGGTCAAGAATCGGCGGGCGGGCAGGGAGCGCTCACCCTGCGGGGGCCTTTGGTCCAACGCCCCCGAGGCCCGCAGGATCGGCCTCGTCTTGGAGGGAACCCCCGCCGAACGAAGGTCCAAAAACAAGACGGATCGGGCGAGTCCATGGGCGACCGGCCCGATCCGCGCTTGGTCCGCGCGCACAAAACCCCCAGGCGGGGCTTCCATGCAACGATTCAGCTTTGCTCTCCCAGACGCAAGAATCATAGCACCGGCCCCGCCGCTGGCGGGGCCGGTGCTACAAAATCAGGACCTTCGGCGGAGATCAGGCCTTGCGGCGGTCGCGGAAGCCGGGCAGGCGCCGGCCCTTGTAGTAGCCGTCGGGAGTGGCGTGGTGCGGCATCCGGTACGGCTCCTCGCCCACGCGGTTCGGCTGGATCTCCACCATGTCCGCCACGTAGTGCGTGCGGCGGAGCGCGGTGCGCTGGTGCGAATGGCGTCGTTTCGGGTTGGGCATCGGCTTCCTCTCTTACTTCTTCTCGCGGTGGAGCGTGTGCTTGCGCAGGTTCGGGTTGTACTTCATCAGCTCCAAGCGATCCGGCGTGTTCCGCTTGTTCTTGGTCGTCGTCACGTAGTGCTTGCCGTCCTCGGTGCACACGAGGCGGATCGGTTCTCGCGCTTCGGATTTCTTGGCCATCGGATCGCCTCCAGCGGGGCCGGCCTGCGCCGCGCCCCGGAATCAAGCCCAAGGATTATGGACGATCTGCGCCGTCCGGCGCAAGGCGCGCAAGCCGACGGGCGGGACCGTCGCAACCCTCGCGCGCCCGGCCGCCTCTTCCTCCATGAGACACGAGAGAGGTGCGAACCCAGAGATGAACATCGATCGCTTCGTGATGGCCTTCGCGGGAACGGTGGTGCTGCTGAGCGTGCTGCTCGCCGTGACCGTGCACCCCAACTGGCTCTTTCTGACGGCCTTCGTCGGCCTGAACCTGCTGCAGGCCGCGTTCACCCGGTTCTGCCCGCTGGCGTCGCTGCTCCGCAAGCTCGGCCTGAAGCCCGGCCAGGCGTTCTGAGTCCGCTTCGGGTATCCTCCTTGGCGAGGACGCATGCGTCCCTGTCCCCCATCGGCGGGGACCGCAAGACCAAAGGGAAGCCAATGAGGAAGTACGAAGCGCTGTACATCGTCAAGCCCGAGCTCTCCGACGCCGACGTGGCGCAACTCGCCGCGCACTTCAAGGGCGTCGTGGAGAACCTCGGCGGAACGGTCTCCAAGGCCGAGAAGTGGGATCGCCGCAAGCTGGCCTACGAGATCAAGGGCTACAAGGAAGGCGTCTACATCCTGATGGAGTTCGAGGCCCCGCCCGCGGCTCCGGCGGAGGTCAGCCGCCTGCTCCGCATCCACGACGACGTCATCCGTCACCGCATCTTCAGCCAGGAGGACTGACATGGTCAACCGAGTCGTGCTCGTCGGGCGCCTCACCCGCGACCCCGAGCAGAAGACCACCCCCAGCGGCACCAGCGTGTGCGACTTCAGCATCGCGGTGGATCGGCGCGTGAAGCAGGAGGGCGGCCAAGAGGCCGACTTCTTCCGCGTGACCGCGTGGGGCAAGACGGCCGAGTTCGTCGGACGGTACCTCGCCAAGGGCCGCTTGGTCGCCGTCGACGGCCGGCTGCAGCAACGCAAGTACACCGCCCAGGACGGAACCACCCGCGAGGTCGTGGAGGTGATCGCGGAGAACGTGCAGGGCCTCGACCGACCGAGCGACCGGCCCGCCGACCGCCCGCAGCCGGACGGCGACGACCCGTTCGCCCAGCCCGAAAGGCCGGCGCGCCGGCAACCCTCCGGCGCGGTCCCGCCGGCTCCCGTCGAGGCGCAGGCCGACGACAGCTACGACCCCTTCGCGGATGGCGACTGATGGCTGAGAACCTGAACGACCGCAGTTTCGTCGAGAGGCTGGATCCCAAGGGGATGCTCCGCCTCACGGAGGAGTTCCCGAACCAGTGCCGCAGAGCCTTGGAGATCGCCAAGGCCGCGCCGCTCCCGAGCGAGATCGCCAAGCCGAAGCTGGTGGTCCTGACCGGTCTGGGCGGCTCGGCGGCGGGAGGGGACTTCACCCGCGCGCTGTTCGAGGCGCAGGCCGACGTCCCGTTCGTGGTGAACCGAGACTACTCGCTCGCGAACTACGTGGGGCCCGACACCCTGGTGTTCGCGACCAGCTACTCCGGGAACACCGAGGAGACGCTCGCCGCCTACGAGGACGCGCGGACCAAGGGCGCGAGGCTCGTCGTGGTGACCAACGGCGGCAAGCTCGCCGCGAAGGCCCAGTCGGACGGCGTGCCGGTCATCCTGATTCCGGCCGGCCAGCCGCCGCGCACCGCCCTCGGCTACCTCCTGATCCCGGTCGTCTACGCCTGCGAGAAGTTCGGCCTGCTGCCGCCGCAGGACTACGAGGCCGCGTTCGCTCTGCTGGACCGATGCCGGGCGGATTGGACCGTCGAGGCGGCGGACAACCCCGCCAAGGCGCTCGCCCAAGCGCTGTTCGGCAAGCTCGGCCTGCTCTACGGGCTCGGCTCCTGGCAGGCGGTGGTCGCCAACCGGTGGAAGGGCCAGATCAACGAGAACTCCAAGAACATGGCGTTCGTGAACGCCTTCCCGGAGCTGAACCACAACGAGATCCTCGGTTGGGTCGGCGCCGGACGGCAGGGCGTGGCGAACTGGGTGGTCGTCCTCTTGCAGGACGGCTCGGAGAGCGCCAAGATGAAGGCGCGGGCCCGCGTCACCGCGGAGCTGACCAAGGATCTGGCCGAGTGGCGCACGGTCGAGGCCCGTGGCGAGAGCCTGCTGCAGAAGATGCTTTCGCTCACGTACTTCGGGGACTTCGTGTCGCTCTACCTGGCCGCGCTGAACGGCGTGGACCCGGAGAACATCGACTGGATCAACGTGCTCAAGTCGGAACTGGCGAAGGTCGACTGAGCCCTCGCGGCGCCGACGACGCCCCGGCCGGGGGTCGCTTCCGGGAAGCGACCCCCGGCTTCTTTTGTCGGGGGCGATGCGCGGAGGTCTGCGGCGCGCGGGCTGCCGGCGCCGTTGAAGCCCGGCCGCGAAGTGCTCGCGACCGGAGGTCCCCTGCGGGCGCCAAAGCCGAGCGCCCTGCGCCTCGGAGTGCAAGGAGGACCGGGGCGGCCCCGCCCCCGTTCCTTCCGGCCAGACGTCTCAGGCCCGGCCGTGCCGCCGCCAGCACGAGAACGCCTTCGGGGCCATCCCGAGCGGCCCATGCAGCCCGGCCCCTCCGGGCGCCATTCCCGAGCGCCCGGCGGCTCCGGGCCTCTCGAAAGACCGGGGGGCGGGGCCGCCGGGCGGCCCCGCCCCCACCTCGCACCCTGCGCGGCGCCTCAGGCCCGGCCGTGCCGCCGCCGCCAGCGCGAGAACGACTCCGACAGGTCGTCGAAGATCGTGTACGAGCACGGAATGACGAGCAGCGTCAGCAGCGTGGAGAGCGTCATGCCGCCGATGATCACGATGCCCAGCGGAGAGCGGAACTCCGAGCCGCGGCCGAACGCCAGCGCGATCGGCAGCATCGCCAGCAGCAGCGCCAGAGTGGTCATCAGGATCGGCCGCAGACGCGTAGGCCCGGCCTCGAGGATCGCCTCGTGGCGGCTCTTGCCCCTCGCGCGCAGAGTGTTCGTGTAGTCGACCAGCAGGATGGCGTTCTTGCCCACCAACCCGACCAGCGTGATGATGCCGATGAAGCCCACGATGTTCAGAGGCTTGTCCGTCAGGATCAGCGCCAGGATCGCGCCCACCATCGCCTGCGGCTGCGAGACCTGGATGATGAACGGGTAGAGCATGTTGTTGAACAGCGAGGCCAGCACCATGTACACCAGAACCAGGCCGATCGCCAGCGCGCCGAACAGGTAGCCGCTCTCCCGCGCCTGCAGGTCCGCCTGGCCCAGAGCCTTGGTGGTGACGCCCGCCGGCAGCAGCCTCTCCCGCTCCAGCCAGTCGTCGATCTCGGCCTGGACCGAGCCCGCGGCGTAGCCCGGAAGAAGGTCCGCCGAAAGCTGCACCTCCTCGATGCGGTCCCGCCGCTGGATCTTGTCCACGTCGGTGCCGCGCACCAGCTGGGCCACCTCTCCCACGTACACGGGCCGGCCCTGCACGAACCGCACCGGCACCGACTCCAGCAGCGCCGGGTCGTTGCGCTCGTCCAGGTCCAGCATCACGCGGATGGCGTACTCCTTGCCCGCCACCCGGTACTTGGCGTCGTCGTTGCCCTGGTACAAGCTGCGAAGGGCCATCGCCAGCTCGCCCACCGAGATGCCCATGTCGGCGAGCCGCGCCCGGTCGGGAAGCACGCGCACCTCCGGCTTGCCCGGCTTGGAGGAGATGTCGGGGTTGATCACGCCCTTCACCGCGCCGGTCTTCAGCAGGCGCTTTACCCTGTCCGCAGTCTCCAGAATCTGCTGACGGTCGTCGCCGAGGAACGACATCTGGATGGCGGAGCCTCCCGCGCCGACGCCCGATTGGGCCGCCACGAACACCTCCGCGCCCGGAATCCGGCCGATGCGCTTGATGATGTCCGCCGCCACCGCGGTGTCGGCCCGGTCGCGGAGCTTCTCCTGGCCGCGCTTCCAGAAGGCCAGCTTGTCGGCCAGCGCCCGCTTGTCGTTCAGCGACACCACCACCTGCCCATAGTTCGAGCCGGTGTTGCCGCCCCCGAAGAACCCGCCGACCTGGCTGCCGACGTTCGACAGCACGTAGGCGACGTCCGGCATGCCGATCAGCTTGCTCTCGATCTGCTCGATCACGCGGCCGGTCGCGTTCAGGCTCGAACCCGGCGGGAGCTGCACGTTCACCGAGACGCGGCCCACGTCGCTCTCGGGGAAGAACTGGAACTTGAACACCGCCTCGCCCTTGTAGGCGCGGTAGGCCTGCCCGGCCAGCCCCGACAGCGGGAACAGCAGCCCGAACAGCGCTCCGTACACCAGGAACTTGGGGCTGAAGTAGCCTCGGATCGCGTTGACCACCATCGTGATCAGGCCGACCACGACCGAAGCCCCAAACAGGACGTAGGCCGGCTGCATCGCGCCGAAGCTCCCGGCGATGAACGTGACCGAACCCACGAGCGCCGAGTTCCCGAGAAGGAACACGAACCAACGGTGGTTCAGCGACCAATCCAGCGCGCGCCGGTAGAACCTCGAAAGGCGGTGGAAGTTCCGCTCGAACCACACGCCGAAGCGGGTCTTCGGGTGCTCCAGGTCCTCCCCGGCCTTGTACCAGCGCGAGGCCAGCATCGGCGTGACCGTGAACGAGACCAGCAGCGAGAACACCACCGCCGACACGTACGACAGCGCCATCGGGCGGAAGAACTCGCCCACGATGCCGCCCATGAACGCGATGGGGAGGAACACCACGACGTCCGCGGCGGAGATCGCGATGGCCGCGAGGCCGATCTCGGCGCGGCCGTTGATGGCGGCCGTGGTCGGGTCCTCCCCCATCCGCAGGTGCCGGTAGATGTTCTCGATCACGACGATGGCGTCGTCCACCAGCACGCCCACGGCCAATGAGAGGCCCAGCATGGTGAGGTTGTTGATCGTGAAGCCGAACAGCTTCACCATGATGAACGCCGCGAACATGCAGATCGGGATGGCGATCGACACGATCAGCGTGCCCCGCAGGTCGTGCAGGAACACGAAGATGATCAGGGCTACCAGCAGGATGCCGAGCGCCAGCGAGAAGTTCAGGTCCTCGAGAGCCTCGTTGATCCGCTTGGCCTGCTCGTCGGTCACCACGATCCGCAGCCCGATGTCGCGGTACTGGTCCTCCAGCTGGCGGATCGCCTCCTTGGCCTGCTTGGTGACCTCGATCGCGTTGCCGTCCCGAGACTTCTGCAGGATGAGCGCGATCGTCTCCCTCCCGTCCAGGCGGGCGTACTGCGTGCGCTCCTGGCTCGCGTCGACGACCTCGGCGATGTCGCCGACCCTCACCAGCCGGCCCTTGGCCATCGGGTTGTTGGGGTCGGTGACGCTCAGGAAGGTGTCGCGCATCTCCTGCGCGTCGGCGAACTCCCCCTTCACGCGGACGCTGACCTCTTGCCCGTCCGTGATCGAGCGGCCGCTGGGCACGTTCATGGTCGCGGCCTGGATCGCCCTCTGCACGTCCAGGATGCCCAGCCCGTAGGCCTCCAGCCGCTCCTTCCGGAGCCGAACCTGGATCTCCCGGACGTCGCCGCCGACCACCTGCACGCTGCCCACGCCGCTGATCCGGGCGAAGCGGTCGGCGATGCGGTCGTCCACCAGGTCGCGCAGGGCGCGGAAGTCCAGCCTCTCCGCGTTCAGAGCGAGGTACAGGATCGGCAGGCTGGCCGTGTCGAACTTCGTGATGGTCGGCTTCCGGGCGTCCGTCGGCAGGTCGTTCAGGATGCCGTCCACCTTCGACCGCACGTCGTTCAGGGCCACGTCCTGGTTCACGCCCAGCTCGAGCTCGACGACCACGACGCTCACGCCCTCTCGGCTGAGGCTCGTGATCTGCCTCAGGCCGTTGACGCCGGCCACGGCATCCTCGATCTTGCGGCTGATGAGGTTGTTCACCTCCTCGGCTCCTGCGCCCGGATACACCGTGGTGACCGTGACGATGCCGAAGCTGACCTCCGGGTTCAGCTCGACGCGCATGCTGCGGTAGGCGATGGTGCCCATCAGCACCGCGCCGACCATCAGCATGAAGATGAAGATCGGCCGTGCGATCGCGGCGCGGGTCAGATTCATCTCAGGCCCCCGTCCCGATCTCGTCCGAGGCGGCCTCGAGGCGCACCGGGCTTCCCTCGTCGAGCGCGTCCTGTCCCTTCACCACCAGCTGGGCGCCGACCGGGATGCCCTCGACGCGGGCCGCCAGTCCGCGAACCTCGAGGATCCGAACCGGACGAGCCTTGGCCTTGCCGCCCTCGACCACGAACACGACCTTGCGACCGTCGCGCTCCACGATGGACGGGAACGGGATCACGATGGAGTCCGGGACCGAGCGGAGAAGGACCCTGCCCCGCGCGAACATCCCGGCCCGGATGCCCTCCGTGCCGGCAGGAAGCTCCACGCGGACGCTCAGCAGGCGGCCGACGGTGCTGACCGACGGGTTCACCGCCGAGATGCGGCCCTGGATCGGCCTGCCGCCGAGGGCGTCGAACTTCACCTCCACCGGTATGCCCGCGCGGATCAGCGCCGAGGCCCGCTCCGGAACCTCGCCCTCGAAGTACAGCCCCTCGGTGGACACCAACCGAACCAGCGGAGTGCCCGCTCCGACCACCGTGCCCGGCTGGACCGGTCGGCCCGCGACCTTGCCCGAGAACGGGGCGCGCACCACGCAGTCCTCGATGTTCTGCCTCTGCAGAGCCGCCTGGGCCTCCGCCGCGGCCAGGGCCGACTTCGCGGCCTCGACCTGCTGATCGAGCAGGGCATCCAGCTTCTTGGCGGCCTGGGCGTTCCGCAGGTTCTCCTCGGCCTGGCGGACCGCCTCGCGCGCCGTGGCCAGGTCCTCCGGCCGCACCGCGCTCTGGGCGATCCGCTGCGCCTGGAGCGCGTTCTCATACTGGCTCAGGGCGAGCTGGTACTGGTTCTCGGCGACGTCGAGCAGCTGCCGGCTGATGGCGCCCTGCTCGAACAGCCTGCGGCGCCGCTCCAGCTCCTTGCGGGCGGTCTCCATGCCGCTGCGCGCGGCCTCCACGTTGTTGGCCGCCTGGGCCCGCTCCTCGTCCCGCGCGCCCTTTTCGGCCTTCTGCAGCTGCGCCTTGGCGGATCGGAGCTGGGCCTCGGCGGCCGCCACCGCCGCCGCGCTGCGCGCGGGACCCACGGCCGCGTTGGTCATGGCCTGGCGCAGCTGGGCCCGAGAGGCTTGCACCTGCGCCTCGGCCTGCCGCAGAGCGAGGCGGTAGCTCGTGTCGTCCAGCCTAGCCAGCGCCTGACCCGCCGAAACCGGGTCGCCGTCGGCCACCAGGGTCTCCACGACCTTGCCCGGGAGCTTGGCTCCGACCGAGGCCTCGGTTCCGGCCACCACGCTGCCGGTCACCTCGATGCTGTCCACGAACTCCGTCCGGCTCACCGCCACGACGCTCACCGGCAGAACCTTGTCCTGCAGCAGCGCCTCGGTCTCCCTGGCCTGCCTCTGCGCGGCGCGGTTCACGCAGCCGCCCAGCGCCAGAAGCGCCACGGCGGCCGACACTCCGATCCACTTCGCTCTCTCCGTCCTCATGCGTCTTCCTTTCTGCCTTCGTCTACGGGTTGGGCGCCGGCGAATCCGCCCCGATGGCGCGCTGCAAAGCCGCATACGCGGCGAGCGCCTCGTAGCGCGCGTTCACCAGGTCCGCCTTCGCCTGCGTGTCCTGGGCCTGGGCGTCCAGCACCTCGAGTTGGATGGCCTCTCCGGCCTCGTAGCGCAGCTTGGCCAGGCGGAAGTTCTCCGCCGCGAACTCGGCCTGGCGCCGAGCCACCTCGAGGCGGGCCATCGCGTTCGTCAGGTTCGTGACGGCCTGGTTGACCTCCAGCGAGAGGCCCAGCTTCAGCTGCTCGATCTGGACCGCTACCTGCTCCTCGTCCTGGCGGGCGGCCTTCACGCGCGCGCGGGTCACGCCGGAGTCCCACAGGGGGACGGTGAGCGTGGCCACCGCGAGCGACGAGTCCTTGCGCCCGCCGAAGCCGGGGTCGAAGTTGTGCTGGTACACGCCCGCGATGCCGAGGCTCGGGTTCAGGCCGCGCTCTTCCGCCCGACGAACGAACGCGAGCGCCGCGAGCTGGTTCTGGGCGGCCTTCAGCTCCGGCCGGTTGCGCAGGGCCAGCTCCACCAGCTTCGCCGCGTCCTCCACCTTCTCCGGCTCGGCCTGCACCGGCGCGAGCTCGAACTCCGTCTCCACGGGCCGGCTCAGCGCGTTGTTGAACGCCTGCTTGGCCAGCCTCAGGCCGTTGTTCGCCGAAAGGAGCTGGGCCTCGGCGCTCGCCACCAGCGTCTCGAAGCGGAGCACGTCGATCTTCGCCGCCGCCCCGACCTCGAACTGCCGCTTCGCGTTGGCGAGCCGCTCGCGGGCGCTGGCCAGGTTGTCCTCGGCCACGCGGACCAGCTCCTGGGCCTGCAGCACGCGGTAGTAGGCCGTCCGGACGCTCAGACGCAGGTCGTTCTTCTGCGCCTGCAGCGTCTCCCGGCTGGCGTCCAACGAGAGCCTGGAGGCACGGACCAGCCGCCCGATGTTCCCGGAGATGTCCACCGGGAAGGACAGCGTGAACTTGGCCGTCTTGCTCTCATCCGGCTGGATCACGACGGAGACGCCCGGCCCGAAGTTCGCCGTGCTTCCCTTGTCCAGCTTCGTGTACGTGCCCTCGGCCGTCAGCCTCGGGAACAGGTTGGCCTGGGCCTCGAAGGCCTGCTGGCGGGCCTTCTCCACGCGCGTTTCGGCCGCGCGCACCGAGAAGGCGTTATCCTCCGCCATGCGGATGGCCTCGTCGAGGGTCAGAGTGGGGGCGGGGTTGGCCCCGAGCGCGAGTGCGGCGATCCATGGGTTCATGCTTCTTCTTCCTCCTGTTGCTGCGCGCTGCTCTGCATGCGCTGGACGAACTCGGAGAACTCGTTGAGGAACATCTGAAGCTCGTCGATCTTGCAGATCATCAGGCCTTTGTACACGGGGTGCCGCATCACCAGCAGCTTGTCGCCGGCTTGGATGCCCAGCTCGGCCCTCGCCTCGGCGGGGATCACGATCTGGCCCCGCTCGCCGACCGTGACGGCGCCGTAGAAGGCGTCGTCCGCCGCGATGCTACGATGCGCATGTTTCATGCATTTCACACTCCGGCGCACTCATCGTACCCGATGGAAAGATCGGAGTTCCACGTCCCTCCTGTCGGAGTTCCGGGCCGTCATCCGAGAAGGTAAGTTCTCCGCGTGAAAGGTTTCGGCCTCGCAGCCTGTCTCCTCCTTCCGTCCCTCTCCGTGGCGCAGGGGCTCATCCCTGCTCGCAACCACCGCGCCGTGTCCCTCGCTTTCTACCGCTGGACCCCCCAGGCCGTCGGCCTGGAGCCCGGCGAGTCCCGGTGGAGCGTCTCGTGGACCGAGGCCAACGACCTGAGGGCCGCCGGGTCGAACCTGGAGGACTACGAGGCCACCAGGCTGCTGATGGAGCACCGCCGCGCCCTCGCCAACGGGCTCGAGGTCGGGCTGGAGCTGCCCCTCCTCTCGCGGCACGGAGGCTTCCTAGACGGGATCATCGACTGGTGGCACGCGAACGTCCTCGGCTGGTCCGACCCGCTCCGCGACGCCTCCCCGCAAGGACGGGCCACGGTCCGGGGTCCCGCGCTCGGCAGCTTCGGCTCGGCGACGGGCCTTGGCGACGCCGCGGTGCGCGTGCGCAAGGCGGCGGGACGGTGGCGGATCGGCGCGGCCCTCAAGCTGCCCACCGGCGACGCCGGCGAGCTGCTCGGCAGCGGTGCGGCCGACCTGGCCCTCGCGGCCGAGCGGGGCTGGAGCCTGGGCGGGCGGTGGAGCCTGCACGCCTACGGAGCGGCGGTGCTGCAGGGCCGGCCCACGCGCCTGCGCGGCGCGCGCGACGTGGCCTGGCAGGCGGGATTTGGGCTGGTCTGGTCCCCAAACCCGCGGGACCAGTGGGTCGCGCAGTGGCAGCACGAGGACTCGGCCCTGCGGACGCACGTCCCTCCGCTGGACGCGCCCCACCGGCTGGTCACCTTCGGCTACCGCAGGCTGTGGAAGGGCGGTCTGGTCGAGGCGTTCTTCTCCGAGGACCGCGACCTGTTCAACGGCTCTTGGCCGGAGGGGGCGAACGTGGGGCCGGACTTCACGGTCGGCCTGCGCTACGAGGCCCGGCTCGGGCGCTAGAGGTGCTCGGCCAGCACCCGGAGACCGATCCCGATCAGAACGATGCCTCCCAGCACCTCGATCGGCCTTCCCCATCGAGCCGAGGCCCGCGCGCCGATGAGCATGCCGACGCAGGAGAGGCACGCCGTCACCACCCCGATCACCGCCGCGGGAACCCAGATGGAGACCCCCAAGGCGGACAGGCTGAGGCCCACCGCCAACGCGTCGACGCTCGTGGCGAGCGAGAACGCCACCAGCGACCAGCCCTTGGTGGGGTCGCGCCGCTCCCCGCACGCCTCCTCGGCCCCGCGGAGAGCCTGAACGATCGCCTTTCCCCCCACCAGCGCCAGCAGAGCGAACGCCACCCAGTGGTCCCAGCGCTCGATCAGCGGACGCGCGCCCGTGCCGGCGAGCCAGCCGAGGACGGGCATCATCGCCTGGAACCAGCCGAAGTGGAACGCGATCCGGAACACCTGGCGGCCGTGCAGCCTGGCCAGAGACGCGCTGCAGGCCATGGAGACCGCGAAGGCGTCCATGGCCAGCCCCAGCGCGACGGCGAAGATCAGTCCCAGCGACATGGATCCGGCCGGGCGCGTCCGAACCCCGTCGCCGCGCCCACCGATTGTGTCACTTTCGGCGCGGCAGCGGCTTGCGCCAATCGCCGATCGGCTCCGTGATCGGATCGCCCGCGGGCGTCAGTTCGAACTCCGCCGGCTCCATGCGCAGCCGCCGGCCTTGGAACACTGCCTCCGGAAAGCGCTCCTTCTGCAGCGTCGTGCCGATCCTCCGCATCATCGGGAACAGGTCCTCCCCGACGGCGATGCTCATGTCCTCGACGACGTCGTCCCAGCTCAGGCGGCGGGTCGGCTGGCTGGCCCAGCGCTCGTTCTTGACCCACAGCCACCGCGGGTACCAGGTCGGCCCGTAGCGCTCGTCCAGCTTCTGCCAGAGCCACCACAGCTTGGTCCAGGCTTGGCCGTAGGGGTACGACTCGCCCCGGCTCAGGTCGAGCTTCGTCGCGTCGGGGTCGAAGGTGAACAGGTGGTTGGCGTTGTGGCCGGTCTTGCCCGTCCGCCAGTAGTCCGCCTTGCGCTGGAACCACCCGGCGTGCGCCTCGCTGAACACCTCGGGCAACCGGCCGGCCTCTCCGCCCTTGGAGTTCGGGGGACCGGCGTAGCAGGTGTGCGCCACCTCGTGCGCAAGGATCGACAGGATGCCGTCGGGATCGGCCGAGATGATGCCGACCTCCTTCGGCTCGTAGATGTTGACGGCCCAGCCGCCGCCCTCGCCGGCCGCCAGGATCAGGAACATCGGGTCCTTGGGCTTCGGCGATGGGGTCCACGCCCGGACTTGGCGGTCGACGCGGGGAACGTCCTTGCGGACGCACTGCAGCACCGCCTCGGTCTGGTTCTTGGCGTAGAAGACGACGGCGCCGCCCACGCGCTCCTCCAGCTCGGGATAGATCGCCCCGCCCACGCCGGGGTCCTCCATCGGCAGGTTGGGAGGCCCGCCGACCGGCGGCTTGCCCTCGCTCAGCGACCGCAGCCAGCGGCCGACCCGCTCCTCCAGCGCCGGGAGGCTGAGCGGGCCCTGTTCGGGCGCCTTGTCCGACGGCAGAGCCAGCCGATGGTCGGCCACCGCAATCCGGCCCTTGCCGAGCAGCCGGAAGGCGGCCACCGGCGTGCCGTCCTCGGCCCGCTCCAGAACCGTCCAGCCCTCGCCGAGCTCCAAGCCGGCGAGCCTCTGCCCGGCGAGCGTCGCCGGAGCGTCGTTCAGGGCGCAGCCCCACGCCCGCAGCAGCTCCCTCAGCGAGTACGGCTCCGTCCTGCTCGGCGGAGCCACGAGGAACAGCGCCCCGCCGCCGCCCTGCACGAACCTCTCCAGGCTCCTGCGCTCGCTGGGAAGATAATCCTGGCGGCTCGAGCCGAGCTGGTAGCTCACGACCACGTTGAACTTCGGGTTCGGCCACCAGGCGAACGGCCGGCGCCTTCCGTCCGGCACCCGGATGCGGCACTTGCCGCGCTCGTCCAGAACCGAGTCGAGCGACGCGTGGCTGCCGACGACGCGGAACCCCAAGCCGCGCGCCCACCCGGTCCAGTCCCACATCATCGCGAACGCCGCTTGGTGCGCGTGGTCCAGAAGCACGTTGATGCCGGTGTCCCCGCGGACCGGCTGCGGCGGCAGGGAGAAGCGGCGGGCCTCCTCCACGCCCAGCGTCCGGCCCGGATCGTCCGCGGGGGCGGCGAAGGCGACCGACGGAAGCAGCAGCCATGCGAACATGGCGGGCTTTTACCCGCTGGAGCGCCGCTCGGCCGCCTTGGAGGCGTATTCGTGGAGAAGGCTCACGTACCCCCGGTACGTGTCGAGCGGCACGTCCGGCGGAGTCTGGTGGTCCATGGACGGCAGGAAGCGCCCGCGCCGCATGGCCGGAAGCAGCCGGCGGAACTCCTCCTCGGCCTCGCGGAGCCCCCTGCGCAGGGCCATCTTGTCGAAGTGCCCCACGAACACCAGGTCGGGGTGGTCGGCCTGCAGGCGGTCGATGTCGCAGCCTGCCTGGCGCTCCAGAGGCAGCACTCCGTCCACGCCGACCTCCCGGAGCCAGGGAAGCATCAGCGTCGGGTCGCCGTCGGTATCCACGAGGAGCGGCACCCGGTGGCGCCTCAGCAGGGAGGCCACGCGGCGGTAGGCGGGCGCCAGAAACTCCTCGAACAGGCCGCGCCCCAGCATCGGGCCGTGGTTGTAACTCATGTCCTCGGCCAGCGTCACGAAGTCGGGCGGGTCGGTCTCACACACCAGCCTCAGGCACCGCAGGGCGAACTCGGTCTGGTCGTGGATCATCCGTCGCATCAGCTCCGGCTGGTCGTAGAACGCGAACAGGTGGCGCTCGATGCCGAGCAGCACGCGCGGCCACCAGAAGAAGCCGTTCACGGTCACCCAGAAGACCGCCCGACCGCGCCGCCGCTCGGCCAGCGCCCTGGCCAGGAAGGCGGGGTCGATCCAGGGATCCGGGTACAGGGCGGGCAGGGCGCTCTCGTAGTCCGCCTCCGAAGCGATCGGAAGCTCCACCGACGCCGCGAAGCTGGGGAACCACCACTGGAAGTCCAGATCCAGACCCAGCAGCTCCTTGACCCCCGCAGCGTCGGCGTCCGGCGGGAGACCCTGCTCGCGCCAAGCCTGCAGGGTGAGGTCCCACCAGGTCGCCCACTCGAACACCGGCAGGCGGTCGATCGGCCGTTCCCCCGCGAAGACCCTGCGGAATCGCTCGGAAACCGGCACAGAGCCCGGACTCACCGCACCACGGTATCAGAATTGCTCGTACTTCCGCAAGAGGCTTTCGCTCCTTCCGAACGTGCGGAAACTCGGTCTCGGTATGCTGAATGTCGCCGGCCGCACACGAGGGAGGGTGCGGCAGTACCGGCGGCCAAGCGCGCCGGGCCATAGGACAAATGGGAATCCATTACCGCGCGATCCACAAGAGGGAGGTGGGCGCGGCGTTGAGGCTCTGGCACGAGGTGTTTGGCGACGAGGAGTGGTACTTCCGCAGCACGCTGGACGCCGAGCCGACGCGCAAGCTCTGCCAGACGCTCGCGGCGTTCGAGGACGACGGCACCATGGTGGCGGCGGTGCACTTCTTCGTCCGACCGACGCGGCGACCCGACGGCGTGCCGGAGCGAATGGGGGCCGTCGGCAACGTGGCGACCCTCGAGCGGGCCCGCCGCCAGGGCCACTCCACCCGCCTTCTGGAGATGGCGATCCAGAACATGAGGCGCGAGAGCTGCGTGTGGTCGATGCTGATGACGGGCGTCAACCACCACTATGAGCGCCTGGGCTGGAAGACCGTCCCGACGCGCTTCCGCGAGGGAGGTCTCGCCGCGCATCCCTGCGCCGCCGCCGACGGCGTCGAGGTGCGGCGCCACGACCCGCTGGCCGAGCCGCGCTGCTGGGAGCCGTTTCAAGCGATTCACCGCGTGTACAACCGCGTCCGGCCGCTCACGCACGTTCGGCCGAACGTGTACTGGCCGTTGGTGGTCCAGCCCCGCCTGCAGAACCCTCCGAAGGCGGTCTGGAGCGCCCGCTCCCAAGGCTCGCAAGAGCCGTGCGCCTATCTGGTGGCGCAGTTCGGCGACCGCGAGGCCGCGGTGCTGGAGCTCGGCTGGTTGCCGAACGGCCGCGAGTGCACCGGCGCCCTGGTGGAGGCGTTCCGCGCCGAGGCGGCGCTCAGGGGCGTGGAGCGGGTGCGCCTGCACCTGCCGGACGACCCGGTGCTGGAGCCCCACCTGCAGGCCGCGTTCCCCGGTCTGGAGACACGCCAGACCGGGCACGTGATGGTTCGGCCGATCGCCGACGGCGTGACGATGGAGGAGCTGGAGGAACGGTTCCGGCTGCCCGGCGCCCACCACTGGCCCTTGGACGACTTCT
>CALGMO010000076.1 GCA_937961665.1 uncultured Fimbriimonadaceae bacterium | reverse complement strand
TATCAGCGCTTGCTGGCGGAGTACGTGGGAAGGCCGACCCCGCTCACCGAATGCCCGCGGCTCTCCGAGGCCACGGGTCTGCAGGTCTCGGTGAAGCGCGAGGACCTGTGCCACACCGGCGCCCACAAGATCAACAATGCGATCGGCCAGTGCCTGCTGGCAAAGCGCATGGGCAAGAAGCGGATCATCGCCGAGACCGGGGCGGGGCAGCACGGGGTGGCGACCGCGACCGCCTGCGCCGCCTTCGACCTGCAGTGCGACGTGTACATGGGGGAGGAGGACTGCCACCGACAGGAGCTGAACGTCTTCCGAATGAAGCTCCTCGGTGCGAGGGTGATCCCCGTGACCTCGGGCACGCGGACTCTGAAGGACGCCCTCAACGAGGCCATGCGGGACTGGGTCACGAACGTGCGGACCACCCACTACGTGATCGGTACGGCGGCCGGCCCGCACCCCTATCCCTACATGGTTCGCCAGTTCCAGTCGGTCATCGGCATCGAGGCCAAGCGCCAGTACCTGGAGCGGCACGGGTGCCTGCCGGACGTCGTGGTGGCGTGCGTCGGTGGGGGCAGCAACGCGATCGGGGCGTTCCACGCCTTCGTTCCTGAGCCGGCGGTGAGCCTCCTGGGGGTTGAGGCGGGCGGCCTCGGGGTGGACACGGGCAAGCACGCGGCGCCGTTGTCGGCAGGCTCGCCGGGTGTGCTGCACGGATCGTACAGCTATCTGATGCAGGACGAGAACGGTCAGGTGTTGCCGACGCACTCGGTGAGCGCCGGTCTGGACTATCCCGGCGTCGGCGCCGAACACGCCTACCTTAAGGATTCCGGTCGCGTGCAGTACGTGACGGCCACCGACGAGGAGGCGCTCAGGGCCTTCCGGCTGGTGTCTCAGCTCGAGGGCCTCATTCCGGCTTTCGAGACCGCGCACGCCTTTGCGGCGTTGTTCCAGAGCGGTCGAATCCGTCCGGGCAGCCGAGTCCTGGTTTGCATGAGCGGGCGGGGCGACAAGGACATGGTAGCCGCCTCGAAGCTGTTGGAGCTGTAAAGGGGCCTCAGTCGTCGTCTTGGTCCGGAGTCAGGGCCAGACCCCTGCTCCGCAGTCCCTTGCCGTGCGGACCCTCCCACTCCGAGGGATAGCGGCGATCCGGATACACTGCCGACCACGTGGCTCGGTTGACCGAGCGGTCCTGCACGGCGTCCGGCACGCGCCAGTTCTGACGGGCGCTGAGCAGAGCCAGCCGACGCCGCTCCCCCGTCAGGCTGGAGGCCGGCGGATTGAGCTCATCCAGCGGCACGCTGACCGGCAGAGCGGAGTACGGCCGAAGGTCGGGCTTGCTTTGGAAGCAGGCGTCCATGATTGGAGCCATGGCGTCCATCATGTTCATCGGCGGCAACCCCAGGATGCGCTCGATGGTGTGTAGCACCGACGTCTGGTTGTAGAACTCGGAGATGGTCACCCCCCGCTTGGCGTAGGGGCTGATCACGAGGCACAGGGAGCGGTGGCCGTCGATGTGGTCTACTCCGTTCTGCGGGTCGTCCTCGATGACGAAGATCGCGCTTCGCGGCCAATAGCGGCTCTTGGAGATCGCCTCCACCACGCGTCCGAGCGCGAGATCGTTGTCCGCCATGTGCGCCCTGGGGGTAGGCATCCCGGGCGAGGCGCCCGAAGTGTGGTCTTGCGGGAGGTAGATGGTGGTGAAGCTGGGCCACTCCTCTCCCGCCGCCTCCGCACGACGCAGCTCGCGGATGAAGACGTCCGCGCGCACGACGTCGGGGATGCCCATGTTCCACCCCGGGTAGTCCCAGACGCTGTAACGGGAGACGCGGGCCACACCGATCTTCTGTCGGTACCGCACACGGTTTGTTCCCGCCCGCCAGTCCGCCAGGATCTGCACGAAGCTCTCCTTGCCGGCCGGTTCGGTGTAGGCGAACTCCCCGAAGTTGCGGAAGGAGAGGCCGTGATCGAGGACGTTGTCCCAGATGTATCCGGACCGGCTCGTCGCCAGAGGATCGTCGCCGAACGGGTAGCTCCGGGTCCATCCGCCGAACGTCCGCTCGAAGTAGGCCGTCGCGTTGCCTTCGGTCGTCCAGGCGTGACCGTCTGCGGAGTTCACGCCGTTGCAGTAGAAGTTGTCCAGAAGGACGAACTCCTCCGCCAAGGCGTGGTGGTTGGGAGTGACCTCCCTGGGGAACATGCAGAGGCGTCGGTCCCCGTCCCCTTGGGGCAGATCCCCGAACACCTGGTCGTAGGTCCGGTTCTCCTTGATCACGTAGAAGACGTGCTGGATCGGCGAGGGATCGCCGAGGCGGGAGGGCACCGGCTTGGGCGACGCGCCGCCTCGGGATCGGAGACCGGCCCGAACGACGCTGGCTACCCTGGCGTTGTCCAGCGCCGCCCGGGTGAGCGTCGCTAGGGTCCTGGCGTCGGGAAGGTCCACCAGGTTCAGCGTTCCGGTGAACGAGTAGACACTTCGGCCGCCTTGAGCGTCCGGCTCCCCGCGTGAGCCGTAGCCCTTGGCCGACGCCGCCAGCAGCCGATTCCCGAGCATGCGGACGCAGGACGGGTACCAGCCCGCGGGGATCCAGCCTCGAACCCGCCTGGCGCGCAGGTCGTAGGCCGCGATCGCGTTCATGCCTCCTGAAGCGATATACAGCACGGAGGCGTCGGGAGCCACCACAAGCGAGGTCGGCGCGGTTCCGAACGGGAAGCCGCCGCGCGGATGGATCTCGTGGTGCCGAACGAGCCGCCAGGCCTTCAGGTCGATCTCGCTGACGGTGTCGTCGTTGGCGTTGGCGACGAACGCTCGCTTCCCGTCCGGCGACAGAGCGATCTCGCTGGGCTGTCGGGGCAGAGGAAGCTTGCCGACGACACGGAAGGAGCGCAGGTCCACGCGGCAAAGCACTCCACCCACGCCGATGCCGCGCTCGTCGACCTCCACCTCGGTACCGGAGGAGTCCGCGCGCCGGCGGCCTTCCACGGGTGCGTCGGCCCAGCAGGCGACCAAGGCTTCCCCGGCTCCGGGAACGAGGAGCACGTCGAAAGGCGCCACACCCACGGGCAGGGTGCGGAGGAGCTTGCGCGACTCGGCATCGATCTCGGCGAGGGCATTGGACCGCGACAGACAGGCGTACAGCTTTCCCGAGGGGTCCCAAGCCAGACCCGTGGGATAGCTCGCCCCGCCGACCGGTGCGCTCGGTAGAACGATTGGCTCTTCCAGCGACAGGCCGGCACCCTCCAGCTTCGCCACGGCGATCTCGCTGCCGGCGGTGGATGCGAAAAGCCGCTTGGCCGCCGGGTCCCAAGCCAGGCCGATCTGGGAGGTTCCGGCCTTCAGGCGCAACTCGCCCGCCACCCGCCAGGCGTCCGCGTCCAGCAACAGGATCCCTCGGTTGTCGAGCACCGCCACGAGCGATCCCCCCAAGGGCTCCAGATCCACCGGTCGTCCGTCGATTTCCAGCACCCTGCCGGCCGGCTGGATCCTCTGCATCGTGGGAACGACGGCCGAGCCATCGGAGGCCTCGCCCACGCGCGGCGCGTCGGAACATCCCGCCAGGGCGAGTCCGGCGAGCAACCACCAGCCGAGGGTTCGCTTCATGCGGGCATTGTAGACCTTGGTCGTTAGGATTCGATAAGCTGGATCGCGATGGAACAGCGTTTCGAGGCCCCTGATTGGCAGAGCTACCGCATGGACATGCGCGATCCCCATCGCCAGCTGGAACCCTTGGACAACGAGAGGGAGGTCGTCGCGGCGGCCCTGCGGGAGCTTGTGGGGCGGGGGATTCTGGCAGGGACCGACTACGACGAAGCGGCGTTCCTCGGCTTTCGGGCGGCGGTCGCGTCGTCCTTCGAGATCCCTTGGACGGCCATCACCCCCAGGATGCAACGCCTGATCTGGGCGATCAACGCGATCCACAGGCCGAGGCAGATGTTGGCGGCCGGGGTGTTCTGCGGCAACACGTTCGTCTCCAATGCGGGGGCCGCAGTGGGGCCGGGTGCCGTGTACTCCGCCGAGGACCTCGTCGGGATCGAGATCGTGCCGGAGGAGGCCGCGCGGGCGGAAAGGAACGTGCGGAAGCTGGACCCGAGCGGCACCGCCCGGGTCGTCGCCGCGGACGCCGTGGCCTTCGCGGCCGGGTACCCGCATCCGATCGACCTCCTTTATCTGGACGCGGACGGCGCCGGCGGGCGCGGCAAGGGCGTGTATCTGGACATCCTCGAGGCCGCGTGGGATCGCTTGCCGGAAGGGGCCATCGTTCTGGCCCACAACAGCGTGAATCTGGCGGACTCGCTCCGCCACTACCTTGACTTCGTGCGGGATCCGCGCAACATGGCTGCGAGCGTGAACTGCGCCGTGGACGGGGAGGGGCTGGAGGTTTCGCGAAAATGACGGACTTCGACGAGCACAACGAAGAGGTCCGGCGGGTGTGGGACGCCTACCGCGCCGGGCGACCGACTCGAGTACCGATGGTGCTCGGCATCAACGTCCACTTCACGATGTTCGACCACCCCGCCAAACCGCAGCGGATCGACTTTGAGAGGTACTTCGCCGACCCGGAGACGATGCTCCGCCGCCAGCTGGAGCACCTCGAATACATCCGCTTCCACGTTCCAGCCGACCATGAGATGGGCTGGCCGGAGGAGTGGCGCATCGAGGTGGACTTCCAGAACGTGTACGAGGCGGCGTGGTTCGGGTGCCCCATTGGGTTCCACGACGGTCAGGTGCCGGACACCGTACCGATCCTGACGGACGATCGGAAGCGGATGCTCTTCGACCGCGGGCTGCCGGACCCTTTCGAAGAACCGTTCCCGCGGCGCAGCTGGGAGTTCTACGCCTACTTCCGACAAGCCGAGGAGCAGGGAAGGACGCACGAGGGAATCCCCATCCGTGCGGGGTGGCCGACTGGCTTGGGAACCGATGGACCGATGACCGTCTGCTGCAACCTGCGGGGAACGACGGAGTTCTGCCTCGACCTGATGGAGGACCCGGAATACGCGAAGGAGCTGCTCGACTTCGTCACCGAGGCGATCGCTGGGCGCATCGAGGCCTACCGCAGGCACTTGGGCCTCCCCGTGGTCCAGGAAGGGTTCGGGTGGGCGGACGACTCGGTGGCTCTTCTGTCGGTGGAGCAGTACCGGGAGTTCGTGCTGCCCTGCCACCGCAGGCTCGTGGAGCGGTTCTCCTCGGGTGGTCCCAACTCCGTGCACCTCTGTGGCGACGCGACTCGCCACTTCCGCACGCTTCGGGACGAGCTGAACGTTCGAAGCTTCGACACCGGCTTTCCTGTCGACTTCGGGCGGCTTCGGCAGGAGCTCGGACCGGACGTCGAGATTCTGGGAGGGCCGACCGTGATGCTCCTCAGGGACGGCACGCCGGAGGAGGTGGAGCGAGAGGTCGTCCGGATTCTTCGCTCAGGAATCACGGAGGGTGGCCGTTTCATCCTGCGGGAGGGCAACAACCTGTCTCCGGGAACGCCCCTCGAGAACATCAGAGCGATGTACGACGCGGTGAGAAGGGAAGGGCTGTACGCGGCCTAGCAGACTTCCGCCGCGATCCGCTCCAAGAGAAGCTCGGCGTCCTGCGCCGCGGCGCCGTCGCTCCGGCTCGGCCACAGGAACTGGAGGAGGACCAGGGTCCGACCGCCCGAGTCCCTGGCTTCGAGCTCGCAGCGCACCCGCGCCCGGTCCGGGCTGGAAAGCTCGGAGATTTCGGCGCCAGTGGCCAGTCGGAAGATCGTTGAGCCCCGATGCTCGATCCACCGGAGGGCGCCCCGTTCGTCCAAGGCTCTGCGGCTGGCGATGGTCAACGTCTCAGAGGGCGACCATGCCCCATCTCGGAGGACGTCGAGCGTGACCCGCAGCTCCGCCGCGAAGGATCCGCGGCTCGCTTGGAACAGGCCCAGAGCGTAGAAGACCGCGCCCAGGGCGAGCATCAGTGCGGAGGCTACGATCGCTGCCATGGTCCCTCCGACAGAAGAGAAGGGAGGGCCTCCACGTGGGACGGCCCTCCCGTTCGTCCGAACTCCTTAGGGTCTAGTCCTGAAGCTTGCTGCCAACCCTGCTATCGCCCTGCATCCCGGCTTCGGTGAGCTGCGCCTCGGCGCCCATCACCTCCATCCCCTTGCGGGTCTGGACCTTCGGGGCCTCCTCGGCGTTCTTCACCTGCGGTTCCTCAGCTACCATCGAGCAACCGACGATGGAACTGACCAGCAGACAGGAGTACACAGCAGCCTTCATGAACTCTTGTTTACCCTATCAGAGATGGTCCCAGACGTAGTCCTCGACCGTGGTCAGCCGGACATCGCCGCTAGGAATGTTCGGGCGCCAGTTGGTTCCCTTTGCCAAGGCTCCGGGGCCGGTGACACTGGCGTGACCGTCGGCCCAAACCACCGTCGCACGACCGCCGTTGAGCGTCCGGTCGGAAGCTCCGCGCATGGACACACCACCGGTGATCGCTCCAGCCGCCACGTTGCCGCGCAGGTGGGTGGCGTCGTAGAAGCCGCCGCTGCCCCAGTCGTCCGTGCACCAGAAGTCAGGAGCGTCGTAGCAGTAGGGCGGATCGATCGCGACGGCCGCGGTCCACATGGGAGCGCCCCACCAGTAGGTGCCGAGCGCGCCGAGGTTGTCCTCGGAGTTGCTGAACTTGGCCGTGTAGGACCGTGCTCGCAACGTTGGCGAGGGCCGTCTGGCCGCGCGGGGTGGCCAGGCTCGGGAACGAGGCCGTGGGATACGGAGCGATACCCGTGTAGTTGAAGCCGAAGACGGGGACGAGCGACTTGTAGGTGGTCGCGGGCCAGCCGGTGGGGGTGGGCTCGATATTGGGGGCTAGCGGATCCTGGAACAGATCGGCCGTCTTGATGTAGGGCAGAACCAACCAAGACCAAGGCTGATACGGACGACCGCCGAGATTGGCCGGCTGTCCGGGACCGCCCCAGCTGATCAGCGGGTGGAACACGTCGTCGTTGTCGGCCGAGTACATCAGCGACGACAGCCCAAGCTGCTTGACGTTGCTCAGGGCGGCCGAGCGCTTGGCGGCGGCCTTGGCCTGGGCGAAAACGGGGAACAGGATGGCGGCAAGGATCGCGATGATCGCGATCACCACCAAGAGCTCGATCAAAGTGAACGCTCGATTCTTCACTGGATAACCTCCAATCGATCGGCAGAGACAACCAACCGCAAATCGGCAGGTACGCACAACTGCCACCATCACTTTACAACAGGTTAACCGGATTCGTAGGACCCTTTTTGGGGAGCCCCCGACCGATTCACGCGGTTTTCCGCACACGAAGCCGATCGAGCGCGACGGCGGCCACGATGATCGCACCCGTCACGATCTCCTGAACCCAGTTGGGAAGCCCGTACTGCGCGCATCCGGAGCGGATCGTGTACATGATGAGCACGCCGATGATCGAGCCCACGACCGAACCCTCCCCTCCGGACAGACTGGCTCCGCCGATCACCACGCCCGCTATGACTTCCAGCTCCATCCCGACCGCGGCGGTCGGGTCGCCGAGGCGCAGACGGGAGAAGAGCATCAGCCCGCTCAGTCCCGCGAAGAGCCCGCTGAGGGTGTAGATCCACACCTTCGTGGCCTCGATGTTCACGCCGCAGAGCCTCGCCGCCTGCTCGTTCGAGCCGATCGCGACCACGTGCCGCCCGAACCGCGTGTGCCGGAGCGTCACGGCCGCGAGAACCGCCAGAGCGATCAGGAGCCAGATGCCGTTGGGGAAGATTCGCCAGCGCTCCTCCGGGGCGAGCGATCCCAGCAGGTCATTGAGCCAGACCTGGCGCTGGGGGTCGACCGTCTGCTCTTGGCCCAAGCCCTTGGCGGCGCCTCGGACGATGAGGTACGTGCCCAGGGTGACGATGAACGGCCCAACCTTGAGCCTGGCGATGAGCAGGCCGTTCGCGAGACCGATCGCCGCGCCGCACGCCAGCCCTCCGGCGACCGCCGTCCACGGTCCATGGCCCTCCTTGAGAAGCACGGCGATGACCACGCTCACGCACGCCGCGATGGAGCCCACGGAAAGGTCGATGCCCGCGGAGATGATGACATAGGTCATGGCCAGAGCCGACATGGCCACGATGGTGCTCTGCCGAAGGATGGTCTCTAGGTTCCGGGCGGTGGGGAAGCTGTCCGGCCTCAGGAGCGAGAAGACCAGGAAGATCAGCAGCCAGGCGGCCAGCAGGCTCGCGGTGTTGAGGACTCCGCGCCACGTCTCCGAGCGCCTCATGCTCCCGTCGCCTCCGCGATGATTCCTTCCTGGGTCCACTCGGAGGCGGGCAGGGTGCGGGCGATCCTTCCGCGACGCATCACTGCGATTCGATCGCACACGCCAAGGAGCTCCGGCAGATAGCTGCTGACGAACAGGACCGCCTTGCCCTGAAGGGCCGCGCGGTCGATCAGTTGGTAGATCTGGCTCTTGCTCACCACGTCGATTCCCCGCGTGGGCTCGTCCAGAAGAAGGACGTCCACGTCGTGCAGCAGAAGCCGGCCGATGGCGACCTTCTGCTGGTTGCCGCCGGACAAATCGGCGACCTTCTGACCCACGCCCCGGCACCGGATGCCGAGGCTCTCGGCCCAAGAATGGGCGGTGGCCTCTTCTGCCCGCTGGCTGATCCAACCCCACCGGCCGAAGCGCTGTAGGCAGGGGAGGGTCATGTTGTCTGCAATGGTCAATCCCAGCGCGAGGCCCTCCTGCTTGCGGTCCTCGCTGAGCATTCCCATCCCCATGCGCCAAGAGGAGAAGGGCCCTCCAGCCCGAAGGATGCCGGCCACGCGGACTTCGCCCCTAACCACGGGATCCAGGCCGAAGACGGCCCTCAACAGCTCCGTCCTGCCCGAACCGTTCAGCCCAGCGACGCCCAGAACCTCTCCGCGACGCAGGGTCAGGTCGATCTCGAGGGGTTTTTGGAGGCCGGACAGGCTTCGAACCTCCACCACAACCTCGCCCGGCTTCCGTTCGCTGCGAGGATACAGCTCGTCCACCGATCGGCCGACCATCCTCCGAACGATCTCCTCGTTGGACAGCGATGATGTGGGATCGGAGGAGAACCCGTCCGACGCCCCGGCTTCGCCGGGCACCACCTTGCCGTCGCGCAGCACCGTTACGGTGTCGCACACTTCGCGCACCTCGTCCAGGAAGTGCGAGATGTAGACCACGGCGTGCCCGGACTCCCGCAGCGACCGCACGACCTGGAACAGCCGCTCCGCGTCCTCCTCCGTCAGGCTGCTCGTTGGCTCGTCGAACACCACCACGCGGCAACCGATGGCGACCGCCCGCGCGATCTCCACGATCTGCCGCAGGGCGATCGGCAGTCTCCCCACCTGCGTGTGCACGGACAGATCGGGATAGCCCAGCCGAGCGAGGGCCTTCCCGGTGCGCCTCTCCAGCTCGTTCCGCTCCAGCACCCCCATGCGGCTGGGTTCCATCCCAAGGAACACGTTCTCGGCGACGGAGAGGTGGTTGCACAGCGAGAGCTCTTGGTGCACCATCGCCACCCCCTGCCGCCGGGCGTCGATCGGGCTTCGAGGGGCGTACTCGCTTCCCCCGAGGCGCATCGCTCCCTGGTCCGGCCGGATCACGCCGGCGAGGATGCGCATGAGGGTGCTCTTGCCGGAGCCGTTCTCGCCGACGAGGCCTCGAACCTCGCCTGCTTCAACGGCGAGACTCACGCTGTCCAAGGCTTTGGTCGCCCCGAAACTCTTGCTCAGGCCGACCATCTCGAGGAAGGGCATGGCAGGAGGGGGCTACTCGCGCGGCGGCTCGAGGAGCTGTCGGATCTCCGGGTCGTTGCGGTTCTCCGGCGTGGCCAAGGTCGCTCCGGTGTCGATCCGCTTCTCGACGGGCTCCTTCTTCAGGTGGGAAACCATCGTCTTCACGCCGAGGTAACCCATGTTGAACGGGTTCTGCAGGACAAGGCCGTGGATTTGGTTCTTCTCCAGAGCCGCGATCAGGGTCGGGGAGCTGTCGAACCCGACGAACTTCACCTTCCCGGCGAGACCGGCGTCCTGCAGCACGCGAAGCATGCCGACCGTCGTCGACTCGTTCGGGCAGAAGATGCCGTCGATGCTCAGAGTTCCGTCCGGCTTCTTCAGGGGGGCCAGCAGGTTCTCGGCGGCGCGTTGGGCGGTCTCGGTGGTCGCTCCACCGTACTGGTTCTCGCTGACGACGGTGATGCCGGGGTTCTCCTTCATCGCGTCCAGGAAGCCCTTTTCCCGCTCCTGGGTGCTGGCGCTACCGACCTGGTAGCGCAGCAGCACCACTCGGCCCTTTCCGCCCAGCAGCTTGGCGAGGTGCTCTCCGCCCAGCTTGCCGCCCTTGTAGTTGTCGGTCGCGACGAAGCTCACGTACTTGTCCGAGTTCAGGCCGGAGTCGATGATCACGACTGGGATGCCCTTGGCGATCGCCTCCTCGATGGGTGCCACGAGGGCCGAGCTGTCCAGAGGAGCGACGACGATGCCGTCCACACCGCGCGTGATGAAGTCCTCGATCACCGCGATCTGGCTTTCTCGGTCGTCCTCCTTCACCGGACCCTTCCAGATCACTTCGACGCCCAGTTCTCCGGCGGCCTTCTTCGCGCCCGCGTGGATCGCCTTCCAGAACTCGTGGGTGGTGCCCTTCGGGATCACGGCGATTCGGAGCGACTGGGTGCCGGTCGACTGCGGGGCCTCGCCGGACGGGGCGGAATCGGTTGAGCTTCCGCAGCCAGCGAGCGCGACGGCCGCGCAGACGGCAGCCACGAAGCCGTAAAGCCTGTTCGCGTTCATGCCGCAGGTTTACCCTCAGCACAACCCGAATGTGTCGCTGGACGCGATGGGACGCTGTGCCGATGCGGCCCTCCGAGTGTCGGTAAGCTCTGGATGTGGAGAAGATTCTGCTGGCCGCTCCCCGAGGCTTCTGCGCCGGAGTCTCCTACGCCATCGAGGTGGTCGACCTGGCGTTGAAGGCGTTCGGCACGCCGCTGTACGTGCGCCACGCGATCGTTCACAACGAGTGGGTTGTGCGTAGCTTCGAGCGCCGGGGGGTGGTCTTCGTGGAGACCGTCGAGGAAGTCCCAGAGGGGATGCCTGTGGTGTTCAGTGCCCACGGGGTGTCTCCCCAAGTTCGGGAGAAGGCGGCCGCCCGAAACCTGCGCGTGGTGGATGCAACGTGCCCGCTGGTGACCAAGGTCCACAACGAGGCCCGGCGCTTCGCCGAGAAGGGCTACCACATCCTTTACGTAGGGCATCGGGGCCACGCCGAGGCGGAGGGAATCCTCGGAGAAGCGCCGAAGTCCATCACGCTGATCGAGACCGTGGAGGAGGCCGAGCGGGTCGAGCCCCCCGGCTCGGAGAAGCTGGCGCTTCTCACGCAGACCACCCTGAGCCTGCTTGAGGTGAATCGCATCGCCGAGGTTCTCCGCCGACGTTTCCCGAACTTGGAGACGCCGAGTCGGGACGACATCTGCTACGCGACGACCAACCGCCAGATCGCCGTTCAGGAATTGGCGCAGCAGTGCGACTTGGTGCTCGTGATCGGCAGCCGCACGTCCTCGAACAGCAACCGCCTGAGAGAGGTCGCCGAGGCCGGCGGCGCGGAGTCGTTCCTGCTCTCGGACGGCTGGGAGGTTCGCCCGGAGTGGGCCGAGCGGCGTTGCGTCGGTGTGACCAGCGGAGCGTCCACGCCGGAGCATCTGGTCGAGGAGGTCGTCGGGGAGTTGCTGCGCCTGAGTCCCGGCGCCGTGGTGGAGAGTCTCGAGGTTCTCCGGGAGAACGTCCGCTTCCAGCCCGCTCGGGAGTTGGTACGGCTGGCGATGCGCTAGGGCCGGCGCCACTCGGCTAGGACCGCGAGTGTCTCTGGGTCCAGCAACCTGCCCCGCGTAGGTTCCGCAGGCGGCCACCAGGCTAGCAGACCGAACGGCGTGACGGCGAGGTCCGGCTCGGCGGGCAGGGGAGCGAGCGCGCCGGTTGCGGAGTTCCGCAGGACCCGTCCCTCCTCCAGCCACAGGGTCGCTTCCGCGCCGGGAACCGGTGTCAGAGGGCCTCGCGTCTCCAGCAGATCCCTGCGCTTGCCCAGAAGCAGGTCGGCCCGTCCGAGGAGGTTCGTGCCGTACGGGGTCCGCTCGACGAACAGCTGGATCCGGTCGGAAACGGGGAAGACGGACTGCAGACCTTCGCCGAGCTGCTGAAAGGTCAGTTGCCGCAAGTTCGGCTCCCAAGTGGCCACGCCCCAGGCGCCGCCTGCCCGCCGGGCCACCCACATGGGGCGCCCGCCGACTGCGACCAGACGATCGTCCATCGGCTCTTGGGCGAGGGAGCTGCCATCGAACTGTGCGAGGAGCTTCGGACGGGGCAGTCCTCCGGAGAGGCCGACTTCGTAGAGACGCTCGACCCGGCGCTCTTCACCGGTGTGCGTCCGCACCAACAGGTACACGCTGTCGCCGATGCGTCGGGCGCCGGCCAGCGACACGGCGGGCCGCGCCGCGCCAAGATGCGGCCGCTCGTCCTCCGACTCAAGCTGCCAGTGCCGAACTTGGTGGCCAGCCCGCGTGTGCAGTCCGTCTCGCCGCCACACGCAGAAGCGGTCCCCCTGGCGGAAAGCGACCTCGTCGCGAGAAGAGGGCTGAGGCCTCTGCGGGGAAACGAGCACGCAGAAGGCCGGACCCTCCACGCGGAACGGCCGCGAGCCCAGGTCGATGCGGTAGCCTGCATCTTGGGTGAGGGTCGCGAGGACGAGAAGACCGAAGGCGTGGACGATCATGCGGACCGGTTCAGTGTACTGCGCGGCGTGTCCCCGATGTGACCCGGAGTCGAGCCGGTGCAGGGACGGAAAGGTGAACCCGCAGAGCTGGGTTCAGGCCGTAGAGGTGGCCAATGTTCTGGGCGTGCGGGCTCTGTGCCCGTTCAACGCGCATCGGGATCGGCTGGTTGGCTCGCGATGCCGTCGTCAGCCTTGGCGGGCGGCCCCGACGGGCTCGGACAGCAGGACGGCGTAACCGTCCGGGTCGGCGACCAGGAGGGTGCGTTCTCCCCAGAGCGCCATCTCGAGCTGGCGGAGGACGGTCACTCCAGACGACCGGACCCGCTCGGCCACGCTGGGAAGGTTCTCCACCCGGAAGTTGATCACCAATCCGCCCCGCCTCTCCAGCAGAGGATTCTGATCCTCGGAAGGCTGTTGGACGAGGAGAACCTGGCAGGGACCGGTCGCGAGATAGGCGAGGCGATGGCCGTCGAAGTCCTCCTCGCGGTCGATGGCCAGACCGAGAACGCCGTGATAGAACCCCAGCGACCTGGAGAGGTCGCGGACGTCGAGGATCAGGTGGCACAGCGAGCTTCCCATGATTCCCTGCACCTGTTTCGCCGGCTGTTTCAGGGTCTCCTGCCGGGAGGGAGGGCCTGGGGCGACCATAATGGGGCATGTCTGTTGCGGAACTCCGAGCGTTGTGGCGCCTTCACCTCGTGGACGCTCGGATGTTGGAGATCTCGAAGCGCCTGACGTCCTACAACCCGAACGAGCGCCTCCGAAGGGAGCTGGAGAGGGCTAGGGCGGAGCTCAGCGAGCTGGAGGCGCGGCACCGGGAGCTCAAGAAGACGGCGAAGGATCTCGAGCTCCAGGACAAGGCGGTCGAAGATCGCATCCGGCGTCTTCAGAAGGACCTCTACGGTGGCAAGGTCGTCAACCCCCGCGAGGTGGAGGCGATGGAGCACGAGATCGAGTCCCTGAAGAAGCAACGCGGGGAGATGGACCTCCAGCTCCTGGAGCTCTGGGAGCGGCTTCCCGAGGCGGAACAGGCGCTGGAGGAGCCGCGGAAGCGGGTGCAGGAGCTCGAGAGCAAGTTCGCGGAGGCGCAGGAGAAGCTTCGCGCGGAGAACGCTGTGCTCCAAGAGGAGTACGACAAGCTGGCGGCGGCCCGCCCGAGGTTCCTGGAGGGTCTCCCCCAGAATCTTCTCGCCCGCTACGAGGCCGTGCGCCAGCGGCAGGGCGGCATCGGCATGGCCGAGGCAACGAGCCAAGGACTGTGCGGCGCCTGCGGGACCACGCTGCCAACGGCCGCGATCGAGCACGCGAAGCTCGGACAGGTCGCCACGTGCCAAGAGTGCCACCGGATCATCTACGCGACGGACGGCGCGATATGAGGGCCTGGCTCCTTGTCTTTGTGCTCGTCCTGGGCTTGGGCTGCGCCAAAGTGCCTGGCGGCGGCGGGGGAATCCGGACGCGCCGCGTCGTCGTGACTCTGACGTACGCGGGTCCGATCCGCCCGGAGTACGTGTACATCGTGGGTATCCGCCCTTCGGTCGAGGCTGCTCCGACGACAACGGGGCCGATCCCGGTGGTCGCCCCTCCGTGGGGCAACGGCTTTGTGACGGGCAATTGCACGCACTTCGTGCGATGGGACCCGACCCAGTCGCCCACCTTCACGCTCTACCGCTTCCGAGACGCCTCGCTGACGGCCTGGTTCGACGTTGGGGCGCCGTTGAACGCGATCGACCCCGGTCCGGAGGGGCGCACGCTCCGGTTCGAGCTGGATCTCTCCCAAGTGGCGTCGACGCCCGCCGAGGCCGATTCCTTTGCGTCGATCCAGCTCAACTTCTTCTCGCAGGACCGGGTTCCTCAGGGGTCTTCGGGAACCAAGGCGTGGGACGCGCTGGGCAACAGCCGGCTGCCCTCCGAGATCAACCAGTACCTGACGGTCGACCTTCGCCGGAACGGCCTGTACACGAACGACCGCGCGGGAGGCCTCGAGCCTGCCAACGACGTCGCCGACCCGAGCCTCGACCTCGTCGATTGGTCGGTCGAAGTGCGGGTGCAGTAGGCGATGCCGAAGGTCTCCATCCTCCTGACCTGCTACAACCACCTGCCTTACCTGCGGCCGTGTCTGGACTCCGTCTTCTCCCAGACGTTCCGCGACTTCGAGGTGATCGCCGTGGACGATGGCTCGACCGACGGCACCCGGGAGGCGCTGTCGTCCGAGGCCCGGCTCGACCGGCTGATCCTGACCGAGTCGAACGTGGGCACCTATCAGGCGCTCAACCTGGCCCTCGCGGAGGCCAGCGGGGAGTTCGTTGCGGTCCTGAACGATGACGACATTTGGGCGCCGACGAAGCTCGAGCGGCAGTTGGAGCTGTTCGACGGGCATCCTGAGATCGGGCTCGCCCACACGGACGGCTGGTTCATCGATGGCAACGGCCAGCGGCTGGAGGGCGCTCCGCTCGGGTTCGAGTTTCCACGGACGGAGACGGGCGACGTGCTCCCCGCGCTGATCTACGCCAACAAGATCATCGCCAGCGCGGCGTTGGTGCGGCGCGTCTGCTTCGATGAGGTCGGAGTCTTCGACCCCGATTACTTCGGCAGCGGCGACTGGCACATGTGGCTCAGGGTCGCGGAACGCTGGCCGGTCGGCTTCGTGCCCGAACCTCTGACCTTTTACCGCGTGCACGGCTCCAACGCGAGCCACAAGCTGGAGCGCATCTGGCGCGACGACGAGCGCCTGAGGCTCTGGATTCGGTCCAAGTACGGGGACTACCTGGCATCGGGCAGGGACCGACGGACGCTGGTGCGGGCGTTCGCCCACAACGAGGCCTGCCTGGGGACGGTGCTCATGCTGAACGGGAAGCCGAAGGAGGCCCGACGCGCCTACCTTCGGTCGCTCCGCCTCAGTCCCGGCCGCCTCAAGAGCGTGCTGCGGCTCGTGGGCACCTTCCTGCCGAGGCGCTGGTTCCGTCGCTGGCTCTAGACCTTCTTGGTCTTCCAACCGCCTTGACGGAAGACGACGGCGCAGAGAATGCCGTTCAGCAGTTGCGAGACGCCCATCGCGATCCAGGATCCGACCGGCCCCATTCCCAGCGCCAGGGACAACCCGAACGCCATGGGAATCCTGACGAACCAGAGCGACACGACCGTGAGCCAGAGCGGCCGCGTCGTGTCTCCCGCGCCTTGCATGGCTCCGGTGAGAACGACCCCATAGGCGAACCCGACCTCCGTCACGCAGAGCCATCGGATCAGCGAAACGGTCTCGGCGGCGATCAACCGGTTGTCAGGAACCAGCAGAGCGGTGATCGGCTCGGCGAGCAGAAAGATGGGTGCGGAGAGCACGAGCGTCACCAGCCCGGCGTGGTGCGCGGCGGTCCAAGCCAGACGTTCGGCCCGATTCGGGTTCTTCATGCCCAGGGACTGCCCGACGAGCGCCGCCGAAGCCACCGAGAGCCCGAAGGCAGGCATGAACATGATCGACTCGAGGGCGAAGCCGACACCCATCGCGGCGATGGCCGCGGAAGCCGGCGTGACGAGGGTGGCCAGGGCCCCGGCCCACGAGTCCAGGGCGCCAAGGGGAACCGCCACCACCGTCGCCAATGCCGACTGTCGGGCCCCGTCCAGCACGGCGGCCTGCAACGGCGTCGTCGTGGCCTTGAGAATGATCGTGAACACCGCCAGCTGCGCCACGCGGAGCACGGACATGACGGCGGCAGGAACGGCGATCCGAAGGATCCTGTGGACCCAGGAGGGGCTGGGCAGGCCGATGCGCCACGCCGGACCGAGGATGGTCTTTCGGCTGAACGCCAGGTAGACCCCTGAGGCGATCCATGCGCTGATCGACAGTGCCGCGGCCGCTCCGTAAAGGCCGAGTCCTGCGCCCGGGACGACGATCGGCCCGACCTTGCGTGTGGGGAAGATCAGCACGAAGTTGAGCAGAACGTGGAGCAGGATCTGCAGGCCGCTGATCCGCATCGGGCTCTTCGTGTCGCCGATGCCGCGCAGCGATCCGGCGAACACTTGGATGAAGTTGAGTGCGGGCAGGGCCGTCGCATACACCGCGAGGAACCCGACCATCAGCTCCACGGCGCGGCGGTCCTGAGGAGGCAGCAGCGCCTTGGCCGCGAGCGGGGCGAGGGCCCAGGTTCCAACCATCAGCGCCAGACCCAAGGCGGCCGAGAGGCTCAGGCACTGGCGATTGGCCTCGTGCAGAGTGCGGTCGTCCCGCGCCCCGAAGGCGCGGCTCACTAAGGCGGTGGCGGCCGTCGCGAGCGACATGGCCAGGCTGAACATGAGGAACATCACGTTCATCGACGCCGACTGGGCGGCCAAAGCGGACGGCTCGAGGCGCCCGATGAAGCCCCGGTCCAGGATGTTGTTGAAGACCTGGAGGGAATTGAGCGCGACCGCGGGCCACGCCAAGGCCCAAACGACCTTGGTGGCCTGCTCGGGGGCGGTGCGGGAGGGGGGATCTCCGGCCGGAGTGGACGCCACTAGCGACGGATGTTACCGCGCCGCGGGCTCGGGGCTGGGTTCAGCCGGGTCACAGCTCGTGCGGGTAGTCGGCGTCCGCGTGGGAGCACTCGGGGTTCTCACCCACCCTGCCGACGGTGTAGGTGCCGCCCGCCGGACAAGTCGGCGCCGTCGCGCCACGGACGTACTCCGGCCAGATGTCCGTCATCGCCACGGGCTGGCCGTCGGCGATCTTCTGCTCCTGGGCGTAGACCTCTTTGGCGTCCGCGATCTTGCGGAGGTTGAGGATGCAGGTCTTCTGAAGCGATCGGCCTCTAGCCCGCATGAACTGCGGAACGGCGATGGCCGTCAGGACCCCGATGATGAGGATGACGATCATCACCTCCAAGACCGTGAACGCGGAGAGACGCCTTCGCCCACTCACAGAGGTTTTGTTCCACGATTGCAGGCGAAGTCCCAGCCGCTGGAGCCCCGGACGGGATCAGTAGGTCAGACAGTTCTTCGCCTCGAGCAGCAACTCGACGACCTTGGCCGCGCCGGCGATGAACGCGCCCGGGAGCAGGTCCGCCTCGGTGATGCCGCGCTCCTTCGCGCATGGCGAGCAGACCAAGACCGGACAGCCGGCCGCCAGCACGTTGTCCAGCAGCTTCTGAAGTGGGTCGAGGCCGGGCGCGTGGATCGAATTCGAATAGCCCTTGGTCGCGAGCCACACGCCTTCGGACTGCAGAACGAAGACCGGCTTCACGTCCATGGCGAGGCAGCCGTTTCCGAGCACGAAGGGCAGGGTGGCGCGTTCCGGGTCGTCCTTGCCGCGCGTGACGACGAACACCATGGAAGGTTCGGTTTCCATACATCCCGGAAGATGTCAATAGGCCCAGAGAGGATTCCACCCTTGACATTGGGCCGCAAGCGTGGTACAGTCTTCTCACTGTTCGAGTCCGACGTTACGATGCCGTTGCCAGGCGCTCCGCCCGGGATACGATCGCACGAAGAGACCAGAACGGGCTAAGGAGGCCATATGGCAATCAAGACACTCTACATCGGCAACCTCTCCTACTCCACCACGGAGTCCGGACTTCTCGACGCTTTCTCCGCGTTCGGCGCGCAGTCCGCTCGCATCGTCGAGGGTCGCGGCTTCGGCTTCGTCGACGTCGACGCCGCCCAGATGGACGACGCGATCGCGCAGAAGGACCAGACGCAGCTCGACGGCCGCACGATCAACGTCAGCGAGGCTCGCCCGAAGGCGGCCGGCGGCGGTGGCGGCGGGAACCGCGGCGGCTACGGCGGTGGCGGCGGCTACAGCTCCGACCGGCGTGGCGGCGGGCGCAGCGGCGGCGGCCGGCGCGGCTGGTAACACTCGCCAAGGACGAAGCAAGGAGGCCGTCCCTTCTCTTCGGAGAAGGGGCGGCCTTCTCGCTTGCCGCAAGCGCGCACGCAGCGGGCGGAGCGTGATCCCTAGTCCGATGGCGC
>CALGMO010000075.1 GCA_937961665.1 uncultured Fimbriimonadaceae bacterium | reverse complement strand
GAGGCAGTGGCAGGCGGGCGCGCCTATCCGTTTCCTAGCATCCGGCGGATGGTCTCCGCCCAGGCCAGCAGGGCCTCGCGACCGTTCAGCTCGTGGGCCCCGATCCGGACGGTCCGGATGCCGAGGCCCGAGAGGTATGCGTCCCGCTCCCTGTCCCGAAGCTGGCGGACGTCGTGGTCCGGGCCGTCTACCTCCACGCACAGGCGGTGCTTCGGGCAGTAGAAGTCCAGCACGTACGGGCCCATCGGGAACTGGCGGCGGAACCGGCAACCGAGCTGGTCGTTGCGCAGCACCGACCAGAGCCGGCGCTCGGTGGCGGACATCGACCTGCGAAGCTCGCGGGCCCAGTCGCGTGCCTCTCGCGATCGGTTGTGGCCCATGGCCGTCAGGGTACCCCTTGGTCTCACCCTTTTCGTCACGTCTGATGCCGTAGGTGGCGCCCTCCCCCTTGATCCCCCTCCCGCAGGGCGGGAGGGGGTGGGGCGGAATCTCCCTCCTCCCTCTCCGAGGGAGGAGGGTTGGGGAGGAGCGTGGCTCGTCCCTCTGGCCATCGCGTTGCCTTGTGGTCCGGCACCCTCCCCCTAAGTCCCCCTCCCTCAACGAGGGAGGGGGTGGGGCGCTGTTGCGGCCTTGGTGCCAATCGGAGAGCACCCTCCCCCTGAATCCCCCTCCCGCGGGGCGGGAGGGGGGTGGGCGCGCTTCCGGCCCGGGTGCCTGGTCCGGCGCCCTCCCCCTTGATCCCCCTCCCGCAGGGCGGGAGGGGGTGGGGTGCTGTTGCGGCCTTGGTGCTTGGAGGCTTTGGCACCCTCCCCCTTGAGCCCCCTCCCTCAGAGAGGGAGGGGGCGGGGTACGCAGCGACCGATCCCGGCTGGCTACGCGGGCGCGGGGCCGGCGGCGAGGCGCTCGTAGGTGGCCCAGCGGCGGGCGACGTCGCGCTTGGCGGCCTCCAGCAGCCGCTGGGCGGCCTCGGGGTGCGTCTGCTGCAGGATCCGGTACCGGTTCTCCTGGTACAGGTACTCCTCCAGAGGCACCGAGGGCGGCTTGCTGTCCAGCTGGAACGGGTTCAGGCCCTGCGCCGCACGGCGAGGGTCGTAGCGGTACAGGGGCCAGTGGCCGCTCTCCACCGCCAGCCGCTGCTGGCGCATGCCCTTCGACATGTCGATCCCGTGCGCGATGCAGTGGCTGTACGCGATGATCAGCGAGGGGCCGTCGTAGCTCTCCGCCTCCAGGAACGCGCGAAGCGTGTGCACGTCGTTCGCGCCCATCGCCACCTGGGCCACGTACACCGTGCCGTAGTTCATCGCCATCAGGCCCAGGTCCTTCTTGGGCGTCGGCTTGCCGCCCGCGGTGAACTTGGCGACCGCGCCCCGCGCGGTGGCCTTGGACGACTGGCCGCCCGTGTTGCTGTACACCTCCGTGTCCAGCACCAGCAGGTTCACGTTCTCGCCGGAGGCCACCACGTGGTCCAGTCCGCCGTAGCCGATGTCGTAGGCCCACCCGTCGCCGCCGATGGCCCACACGCTGCGGTCGGTCAGGTAGTCGGCGACCGACTCCAGCTCGAGCGCGGCGACCGAGCCGAGCTCCCGCAGAAGCGGCCTCAGCTCGGCGACCAGCCGCCTCTGCTCGGCCAGCGGAGGTCTGGAGGCCGGGTCTTCGGCCAGCAGGGGCTGGAACCGCTCGCCCACGCTCGGCAGAAGCGCCGACAGGATCCGCCGCGCCCGGCGCGCCACCTGGTCCACGCCCAGGCGCATGCCGTAGCCGAACTCGGCGTTGTCCTCGAACAGCGAGCTGCACCACGCGGGTCCGCGGCCGTGCGCGTCGGTGTGGTACGGCGTGGTCGGCAGGTTGCTGCTGTACACGCTGGAGCAGCCCGCGGCGTTGGCGATCAGCAGCCGGTCGCCGAACAGCTGCGTCATCAACTTCACGTAGGGCGCCTCGCCGCAGCCGGAGCAGCACCCGCTGAACTCGAACATCGGCGGAAGGAGCTGGATGTTCTTGAGCGTGTTGAACCGCAGGCGCGGATCGTCCGCCGGCACGTAGGGCAGGCTCTCGAAGAACCGCCACCGCTCGCGTTCGGCGGCCACGTCGGTCCGCGGCTTGAGCTGCAGGGCCTTGCGGCCGGCCGCGGACTTGTCCTTCGCGGGGCAGACGTCCACGCACACGCCGCAGCCGGTGCAGTCCTCGGTGGAGACCTGGATGCTGTAGAGCAGGCCGGGCAGCTCGCGCCACTTGGCGGATGTCGTGCGGAACCCAGCTGGCGCGGCGGCGGCCCGTTCGGGCTCCAGCACCTTGGCGCGGATCACGGCGTGCGGGCAGACCAGGGTGCACTTGCCGCACTGGATGCACAGCTCAGGGTCCCACTCCGGCGCCTCGAAGCTCAGGTTGCGCTTCTCGAAGCGCGTGGTGCCCAGCGGGAAGGTGCCGTCCTCGCTGGCGGCCGAGACGGGCAGAAGGTCGCCGCGGCCAGCGATCAGCTCGGCGGTGAAGCGCTGCACGAACTCGGGAGCGTCGGGCGTCACCGGCGGCGGCATCCGGCGCTCGGTGGTGGGCCGGTCGGGGACCGGAATCTCGAAGATGGCGGCGGCGGCGCGGTCGATCGCCTGCAGGTTCTGCTCCACCACCGCCTTGCCGCGCTTGGAGTACGCCTTCTTGACCGCGGCCTTGACCTTTCGGAGCGCCTCCTCGTGCGGCAGGACGTCGGTGAGCGCGAAGAAGGCGGTCTGCATCACGGCGCTGATCCGGTTGCCCAGGCCGACCTCGCGCGCCACGCGCGAGCCGTCGATGCCGAACAGCCGCACGCGCTTGGCGATCGCCCGCTCCTGGAACTCCAGCGGCAGGCGGTTCCAGGTCTCCTCCGGGCCGAAGGGCGTGTTCAGCAGCACGGTGGCGCCCTCGGCCGCGCGGTCCAGCACGGGGCGCACGTCGGCGATGCCCAGGTGGTGCACGCCGAGGAACGAGGCCTCGCGGATCAGGTACGCGCTGCGGATCGGCTCCGGCCCGAAGCGCAGGTGGCTCTCGGTGATCGAGCCGGACTTGCGCGAGTCGTACAGGAAGTACCCCTGGATGTGGAAGTCGGTGGAGTCGCCGATGATCGCGATGCTGTTCTTGTTCGCGCTCACCGTGCCGTCGGAGCCGAGGCCCCAGAACACGGCGCGCTTGACCGAGGGCTTCTCGATGGCGAAGCCGTCGTCGTACGGCAGGCTGCTGCCGGACACGTCGTCCACGATGCCGACCGTGAAGCGGTTCTTCGGGCGGCCCTTGGCCAGCTCGTCGAACACCGCCTTCACCATGCCGGGGTGGAACTCCTTGCCGCCCAGGCCGTACCTTCCGCCGACGATCGAGGGCAGGGCGCTCCACGGCGCGAGGCCGTCCTGCGTGGCCGCGAGCAGGCCGGCGGCCACCGCCAGGTGGAGCGGCTCGCCGACCGCCCCGTGCTCCTTGGTGCGGTCCAGCACGGCGATCGAGCGCACGGTCGGCGGCAGGCAGGCGACCAGCGCGGCGGCGTCGAACGGCTGGAACAGGCGGACCTTGACCACGCCGACGCGTTCGCCGAGGAACGCCAGGTGCTCGGCGGTCTCGATGGCGGTCTCGGCGCCGCTGCCCATCAGCACGATCACGCGCTCGGCCTCGGGGTGGCCGCGGTACTCGAACAGGTCGTAGGAGCGGCCCGTGAGCTCGGCGAACTGGCGCATGGTGTCGCGCAGGATGCCGGGAGCCGCGGCGAAGTAGGGGGCCGACCGCTCGCGGAACTGGAAGAACACGTCGCTGTTGTGCACCGTGCCGCGGATCACCGGGCGGTCGGGGTTCAGTGCCCGCCGGCGGTGGGCGGCGATCGCCTCGGGGTCGAGCAGCGCCAGCAGGGCCTCGTCCGGGACGGTGCGCACCTTGGCCACCTCGTGCGACGTGCGGAAGCCGTCGAAGGCGTGCAGGATCGGCACCCGGGCGCGGAGCGTCGCGGCGTGCGCGATGGCGGCCAGGTCGTGCGCCTCCTGCACGTTCGAGGAGAACAGGATCGCCCAGCCGGTCTGGCGGGTGGCCATCACGTCGCTGTGCTCGACGTAGATGGTGAGAGCGTGCGACCCGGCCGCGCGGGAGGCCACGTGCAGCACGGCGGGGGTCAGCTCGCCCGCGATCTTGAACAGGTTCGGGATCATCAGCAGCAGGCCCTGGCTGCTGGTGAAGGTGGCGCACAGCGCGCCGGTCTGGACCGCGCCGTGGATGGCGCCGGCGACGCCGCCCTCGGACTGCATCTCGCGCACGAGGGGCACGTCGCCCCAAACGTTGGTCCTTCCGGCGGCGTTCCACTGGTCGGCCAGCTCGCCCATGGAGGTCGCCGGCGTGATGGGATAGATGGCGAGGACCTCGCTGCACCGATAGGCCACGTCCGCCGCGGCTTCGTTGCCGTCGAGGATTGCGGTGGGGGTCTTCATGGAAGTCTCCTGTGAGGTGGGCGGGCGTCTTTGCCCGCAGGTCGGGGGAGCCGTGCGAGGCTCGGGATGCGGAGGGTCGAGGGAGCGGAACGGGCGGCTCGCGGCTCCGCTCGGCGGAACCCTCGGTGCGCCAGCCCGCTAAGGTGAGGCTCCATCGTCAAGCCCAGTATAACCCTGATCCGAGGTCCGGCGGCTCGCTCGCCGCTTCCTGTATTCTAGGAGCCTCCAACGATGGCTGGCGGTTCGCTGAAGGTGTGCGTTGCGGGATGGACGGGAGACCGGGCGAACTGGGGCTGCCAGGCGACCTCCCACGGGCTGCTCGAGGATCTGAAGGAGGCCGCGGAGGGGCTGGACCTGCAGGTGCTGCCCGCGACGCTGCTCCACCGCACCTCGCTCCAGCGGCGCCTCGGCACCCTGCTGTCTCCTTTGTTGCTCCGGGCGATGGCGGACGGCCGGCCGGGCGCGGCGCGGATCGCCGACCGGGTGGTTCCGAGGCTGTACCGCCCGGACTCCGTCCGGGCGGCCCTGGGTGCGGACCTGGTGGTGCAGACCGCCGAGGGCAACCTGGACGGCCTGACGTTCGACAGCTCCGAGGGCATGCTTGCTCTGGCCTGGCACGCCCGACGCCGCGGAAGGCCGACGGTCAGCCTGAACCAGACGCTGTTCCTTGCCCGCGATGGGCTGGAGCGGGCCGTTGCGGGGGCCTACCGGGACTTCGCGTTCCACACGGTGCGGGAGCCGAGGTCGGTGGAGTTCTGCTCGCGCATCGGTCTGGAGGCGGCGCTCGTGCCGGACGCCGCGTTCCGCACC
>CALGMO010000074.1 GCA_937961665.1 uncultured Fimbriimonadaceae bacterium | reverse complement strand
CGGTAGAACCCCTCCAGCGCCGCGATCGACGTCAGCTTGCAGAGGTTGCGGTACCCCGTCAGGTTCTTGGCGAGGAGCAACAGGTGGAAGCTGTCCTTCTCCTCACCCTTGGCCCTGTTCTGGATCCCGTTCGGAGCCATGTACGCCTCGACGCCGAGAATCGGCTTGATGCCGGCATCCCGGCAGGCGTAGTAGAACTCCATCACGCCGAGCATCGCCCCGTGGTCGCTGATGGCGATCGCGGGCATGCCCAGCTCCTTGGCCCGGGCCACCATGTCCTTCACCCGCGTGGCGCCGTCCAACAGGCTGTACTGGGTGTGGTTGTGCAGGTGGACGAAGTCTCGGCACATGGGTTCCTTGGGGGTGGGCGCGGCGGGTGCCGCACCATCAGTTTACGACGTGCGAGGGGGGCCCGAAGACGCCGGCATTCGCGGTCAACGGACGAAGTCCCGGCCGTAGACCCGGAGCCTCCGACCATCGGGCGACAAGACTCCCCTCGAGCGGAACGAGCGCTCCGAGCTCCGACCGTCCGGTCCGATCGTCCGTTCCGTGCCCTCCGCGGCGAACGAACCCTCGGCCAGTGTCCACCGACCCTCCGCCTCCAAGACGCGTCCCGCCTGCTCGATGCGCATGCGCAACCGTCCACCCGGCAGCACTTGCAGACCGCCCTTGGGAGGCGTCTCCCCGGAGCCGGCGGCCTGAGCCACCATGTCCGGCGGAACGTAGAGCGACCACTCGCCCGTGGGGTCGGCCCCACCCGAACGACATCCCACGACGGCGACCGACGCGACGAGGAGCGCAAGAGTCAGGCGCCGCATGCCGACTCCTCGGTGCAGATTCGCAGCAGCTCGCCCACGCTCCACGCTTGCCACGGGCACCCGCCGGGAGTCTGAGGCTCGTCGCCGTCGTACACCTCCGCCACGCCGCCAAGGCCGTAGTCGTGGACGAGGTCCCGCGCGACCCGCAGCACGCGTCGAACCTCTTGCCGGTCACCCAAAACGCGAGCCACGGCCGTGCAGTAGGGTCCGAGCAGCCAAGGCCAAGCCGTCCCTTGGTGGTAGGCGGCGTCGAGCTCGTGGATCGGTCCTTGGAACCGACCGCGGTAGCCCGGCTCGTTGGGTCCGAGGGTCCTCAATCCGGCGGGCGTGTAAAGCTCCGCCATCACCTTCCTCAGCGCGCGCTGGGCGTTCTCTCCCTTGGCCGGCCCGAACGGCAGGGCCATCGGGATCACTTGGTTCGGCCGGAGCGAGGCGTCCGCAGGATCCACCGTGTCCAGATAGTGACCCAGCTGAGCGTGGAAGAACTTGGCCTCGAAGGAGGCCTCCGCCCGGTCCGCGGCCGCCAGGTACTCCGAGCCCGACTCGCCCAACCTCTCGGCGATCCACGCCGTCGCCCGCAAGGCGTTGATCCAGAGGCCGTTGACCTCCACCGGCTTCCCGTGCCGAGGCGTCACCACCCAGTCCCCCACCTTCGCATCCATCCAAGTGAGCTGCACGCCCGGTTCGCCTTGGGTGAGAAGGCCGTCGCTCGGGTCGACCCCGATGCCGAACCTCGTTCCCTCCTGATGATGGCGAATGACCTCCCGGAGGGCCGCCAGGCACTCCCGCGCGAACTGCTCGTCCCACTCGGCCTCGAGAGTGCGAAACGCGGCGTTCGCGAACCAGAGGGTGCCGTCGACGGTGTTGTACTCCGCCTCGTCGACGTTCTCCACGAAACGGTTCGGGATCAGACCATCGCGCATCTGAGAGATGAAGCTCCGCAGAACGTCCCGGGCAAATGCCGTCCTGCCCGTGCACAGGCAGAGGCCCGGCAGGGCGATCATCGTGTCTCGCCCCCAGTCTCCGAACCACGGGTAGCCGGCGATGATCGTCTTGCGCCCCGGAGCCTCCACGAGAAACCTCTCCGCTGTCTTCCGCAACGTCGGCCCCAGAACCCGCCCGAACTCCGACTCCTCGGGCATGGTTGGCAGGTAGGGCTCGTTCGAGTCGCCCGAAAGGGTCGCGACGAGCAGAGCGGACTCCCCCGGCAACAGCTCGTACTCCAGCTCGCACGGACAGAAAAGGTCGTCCCGCGGATTCAGGCCCCTCTCCGTCTCCCGAAAGTGTTCGAAGCGGTAGTACCAGCCTTGCACCGGGGACCGACGGGCTCCATCGTGCCGGATCTCCAAGCCGATTCCGTCATGCTCGACCACGGTCCGATCCTTGGGGAAGGCCACCGCGGCCGGGTAACTCGCCGACTCGAGGAAGTTGCCATGGTACGGCTTGTGGCACACCAGAGGCTTGAGCGTGAGGCCCAGGGGCCGGTCGCCCACGTTGCGGTAGCGGATCGTCGTGCTGTTGGAGCCCGGGCGCATCGCCACCGTGTGCTCCACCTCCGCTCCGAGGCAGCGGTAGATCCAGCGGACGCTGTCCTCGTAGTCGAACGCCTCGATGTGTTGGTATCCCTCCGGGTGGATAGCCCCGAAGTACTGGTTCGTCGAGATCCCGCTCTGGTGCCCCTCGACCCTGACGATCGCCTCCACCTTGGCGAGGAGCACCATCCGGTCGACCGGCGGCCGCACCGCCGCAACCAGCAGGCCGTGGTAGCGTCGACTGTTCACGCCGGCCACCGTGCCCATGGCGTAGCCGCCCAGACCGTTCGTCAGGAGCCATTCCCGCCGCACCGCGAACTCGAAGTTGCGGCACTTCTGACCGTCGAGGTGGTAGGGCATTCTGGAGCTAGTATGCCCCCAAATCGCGGGAGACGGGGCCCGTGCCGGGAATCCTGCCGGGTTTCGCCCTCTCCAGAGGATTTGCGGGGTATGCAGGACCAACGAGAGCGGAAAGCAACCCTTGGGTGGAGTGCGTCCACCGAGTTCCAAGGGGAGCGTGGCACGTGAGTATCGCAGAAGCACGCAGCATCGTCGGAAAGAAGGTCTGGCTGACCTGGCTGGACCGCAAAGGCATGGAGGTGACGAGGGCGGTGATGGTGATGGAAGCCACTTTCGTTCCCCTCTACGGCCCCTGCCTCATCACGAGCGAAGGCGACGTGGCCCTCAACAAGGTCGTGCGCTTCGAGGACTACCAAGAGGTCAGCGCGGCTTGATGGGCTCCGCGCCCCTGCTCCTCCGTCGGATCCAGTTCGTCAGATCGTCCAGGCGCAAGTTCACCCCGATCGTGAAGTCGTCGGGGAACTTGCGCCAACTCACAAACGGCTCCACGCAACCGGCGACCTGCCGCAGCTGGAAACCGTAGTCGTACCACGATCGGCGGTCCCGGTCGTACTTCCCCAGCAGCGCCACCTTGGTCGGCCCCCCGTGCCAGTCCAAGCGGAGGTGGATCGCTGAAGACGAGTAAAGCGGGTCGAACTCGAAGTCCTCGCGGCCGGCCTGCCCGCCTTCCACCCACGCGACCCCGAGGTCGAGGCCCGCGATCGGGCGGTAGATCAGGCCGGTCTGCGCCTGGGCCCATGCCATCCCGCGGCCGCCGACATAGCCACCGAAGTCGAAGCGGTTGACCCAGGAGGCCCGACCGCCGAGGGACACCGCCGGCGCCGCCAAGGCGCCCTGCAGCGCGACGCGCGAAACCCCGGAGCCGTCCACCCTCTCGATCCTCTGTCCCCGGAGCTGGGTCCACCCCGCCCAGGAACCCATGGCCCCCCCGATCTCGACGATCCCCTCGATAGGCTTGTTCAGATCGGGGTCGTCTGCGCGACCCGATGGCCGCACCGCCCACTGCGTCGAAAGAAACGCGGCCGCCCGCCTCGCACCGAGGAGGGCACGCTCCTGCTCCGGGCTCGCGACCGTCAGCTGGTCGAAGAAGCCGTACGGGAACCGGTTCCCCAAGTCCCCGTAGGGCTTGGCCGGAAGCTCGCCGAGAGCCGACCAGCCGAGCCGCGCCTCGTACCCCGGGCGTCGGCCGTCTTCCAGCGAGGTCCCAAGGCTCAGCCCTGAGGAGCGGGAGAGGGGGAAGGCTTGGTCCCACGTCGCCGAGACCACTCCCTCCTCCGTCAGGCCGATACGCGGCATCCGCAGCTCCGTCTCTCCCGGACGAAGCGCGAACCGGTAGCTCGGAAGCCCCACGATGCGGCTGCCGAGGACCTCCATCTCGACCCGCCGCAGCCTCGCTCGGCGCCCCCGCTCCACGACCGCCTTCTCGGCTCGAACCGAGTACGGGGCTCTCCCCTCGGCGCAGGGCGTCGCGACGACCCGATGGAGCGTCCAAACTCCGTCGTTGACCTCCACCGAGTCCGCCTGCAACACCGACTTTCCAACGGTCAGCCGAACCCTCTCGCCCCGGCCACTCCGGCGCCTCCAATCCCAAACGAATCGGTCGGCCGTGAGACGCGCCTCCCCGTCATCCACTAAGACGTCGCCGGATGCCTCGGCCCACGAGGCCTCGGGGCTGTCCTGCACCGTCAGGCGGGACGCGGTCAGCACCAGCCCCTCCGCCTCGGCCCGGACCCCGCCCTCGTACACCGCGAGCCCGGTGGAGACCTCGTACCGCTGGATCGGGGCCGACACGCGCAGAGCGTCCCCTTGGGCCTCTGGAGCCGTTCGGGCCAACGCGCCCGCCAGAGCCACGGCCAGGGGCGTCCAGATCGGCACCATGGGCCGACAGTCTACCGCTCCTCTGGAATCGTTGCGGGTTACCGGCCGAGTCGCTCGCCCGAGGACCCACGCAGGCCGAATTCGCGGTAAAGTGGAGTCAGCGAACGATTTCGCCGCGGGGCTGCGTCCAAGAACCGAGGCGGGTTGAGGCGACGATGTTCAGGATTGGCAGGGGCGCGCGTTCCATGGAGCTGGCCCTCGACGAAGCACAGTGGGTGCTTCGTGCGAGAGAAGGCCAGGAGAACTCCATGCGGCTCCTCATCGAGAGGCACCGCAGCCGGCTGGTCAGGGTCGCCTCGAACATCCTCCGCGACGCGAACGAGGCGGAGGATGTGGCGCAAGAGTCGTTTCTGAAAGCCTTCCGCGAACTCGACCGCCTCCGAGACGACCAAGCCTTCTCAGGGTACGTCTACCGCATCTGCGTCAGGCTGTGCATGGACCGCCTCCGGTCGCGCCGAGCGGAGCCTGCCGAGTTCGAGTCCGCCACGGCCGACCAAGGCGAGGCGATCGAGAACCGGGTCGTGATCGAGCGGCTGCTGGACCGACTGCCCTACGACCTGCGGGTGACGCTGGTGCTTCGCGAGGTCGAGCAGCTCAGCTACGACGAGATCGCCGAGGTGCTCCGAGTGCCGGTCGGCACCGTTCGATCGCGGCTCCACGCGGCCCGCGAGAAGTTCCGCGCGCTCTGGCTGGAGGCCGTAGGGTGAGGAACCCTCTCGTGTGCCGCAAGTTCCGGCGCCTTGCCACCGAGGCCCGCGACCGCGCTCTCACACCCTCCGAGCAGGCCTTCCTCCACCACCATGCCGCCGCCTGTACGGATTGCCAGGAGTATGAAAGGCAGACCCGCGCGTCGCTCTCCTCGTTGGCGGGTTTGACCTTCGATCCGAAGCCAGAGGCGAACCGCTTCGCTCGCACGGTCCTGCGACGCTACCGCCTGCAGACCGCGCGGGAGAGCCTGAGTTACTGGTCGCCAGCCCTGCTCGCGGCCGCCGTCGCCGCCACGCTCGTGCTCGCGGCGCTCCAGATCGCCACCGCCAGCCGATCCTCCGAGTCCTTCAGGCCGGGCTCTTCCCAGGCGAGGCGGATCACCAACGAGCCGGTTCTGCCCGACCTGACCCCGGCCACCCCGCCAGCCACCGCTCGATGAGCCCGGCCGGACGTGCGACGCTCGGTGCCCTCTTGGGCGCGTGGTGCGTGGTGCTCCTCCATCCGACCTCTCGGGCTTGGGTGATCGGCGCCCGCCTCAGGCAGGAACCCTGTCCCCCCCTCACGGACGCATGGAGGCCTCCGAACGAGCGGTTGAAGCGCGCGGAGCTGCTGCGAGCGCGGGCGGCCGACCTCCGGTCTCCCGATGCGAGGACGCCCGACCGCCTCCGCGAAGCCCTCGAGGCGGCGCGGACCGCCAACAGGGCCGAACCGTCCAACGCCTACTGGGCCCAGATGCAGGCGGTGTTCCACCAGGCCCTCGGCGAAGCGCGACCCGCGCGCCAAGCGTGGGAGGCCGCCGCCCGGTCGCGACGTTGGAACGACCTCCAAACCGAAGAGCTGCTGGAGAGGGCCGAGCTCGCCTCGAAGGCCCACGGCGTTCGACAGGCTTGGGCGATGATGGCGGCCTACCCCCTTCGCTCCACCGACTCGGTCGCGGCGCTGAAGTCCTTCGCCAAGGTCGTCCAGCGCCAGTACGGGATCCGCGGGGAATCCAACCTGCGTTTCCGGATCGCCACGGTCGCGAACGGGCGGCTGGTCCGCGACGGCAGCCGATCGCTCCGGCTGGCCGCCCTCGGCTCGGACATCCTGGAGATGGCGACCTACCCGCCCACGATGTCCTCCTTCCCCAGTCAGAGGGCGCTGCTGATCGCCCGCTACGACCTGATCAACGCAACCCGCGAGGCCGGCATGGAGGAGGAGGCCGCGTGGCTCCTGCGGTCGTTCCAAGAGAACGACGGCTGGAACACGCTCCTAGCCTCGGTGGATCCGATCGCCAAGGCGCAGCAGGTCGCCCTGGGCTCGCTGATGACCGCCGTCCTGCCGGGGGCTCTGGCGATGCTCGCCGCGAGCGGTTTGGTCCTGTGGGGAACCGGCTGGCTCCTTATCCGCGATGCCCGCGCCCGGCGGCTCTTCTCTCCGCCGTGGGTCTACGCCATGGGCGTTTTGGCGGGCGTGGCCGTCTACCACCAGCTGCGGCTCTGGGTGCCGGCTCTAGCGGTCGCCGCTGCGTTCGCGTTCCTCGGTTTCGGACCGTCGCGCGTTCGAAGGTCTGGCGATGCGGACCTCGGCCCGCTCTTCGGCTTCACGGTCTGGCTCTTCGCCACGGTGTTCGCGGTGTTCCACACGCTCATGATCGCAGGCAAGGCCTGGCCGGGGTGGCACCTACTGCCGTTCCTCCAGCTGGATGCGGAGTTCGTCGGGGGCGCCGGCGCTTGGGCCTCCCTCGCGGGCCTCTGCCTGTCCGCTCTGCTCGTCGTCGCTCCCACCTGGGCCATCGCCGAGCGGCAGTCCACCCCTTGCGTCCTCGGGGTCGCCCTGCGGCTTGCCGGCCGCTACCTCACGTTCTCAGGAGCCTTCCTGGGGCTCCTCGCGCTCTTGGTGGCCATCCCGTTGGATCGTAGGCTGTACAATGTTGGGCGCGAGCTGGTCCAGAACGAGCCGCTCCACTACTACGTGCAGAATCCATGACCCCCAAGACCCGCCAAGCCGTCCAAGAGCTGGCCGCCAAGAGGTCCGACCTGCTCCGCGAGCTGCCATCCAAACCGTCCGGCCTGGACTGGTGCCACCGGCACACGCGGCTGGTGGACGAGGTCGTTCGCCTCATCTTCGAAGACGTCGCATCCCAGGTGGAGCGCATGCCCGCGCTCGCGGTGATCGCCACCGGCGGATACGGCCGGATGGAGATGGCTCCCTACTCCGACGTCGATCTGACGGTCGTCCCCGCCGACGAGTCGGACCCTGCCATCGACGACGCCGTCCGCATGCTCTTCCGCGACCTCCACACCGCGTTCGGCTCCGAGCTCCGCCTCGACGTCGGCTACAACTTCCTCTTGGTCAACGACACCCCCGGGTTGGACGTGAAGACCCGCACCGGGCTCTTGGACGCCAGGCTCGTGGTGGGCAACCCGGACGCCTTCAACCGCCTGATGCGGCAGTTCTGGGACTCCTTCTCCGTTGGCGAGTTTCTGCTCGCGAAGGTCCGGGAGCGCGAGGACGCCGAGGCCAAGTACAACGACTCTCCCCTGGCCGTAGAGCCCCACCTGAAGGAGGGCGCCGGAGGCCTCCGCAGCTTCCAGTGCGCCAACTGGCTGAGGACCGTGATCGGCGAGAGGCCCTCTCGGCCCAGCCGAGCCTACGACACCGTCCTGATGATGAGGAACCTGCTGCACGCCGTGGCGCGGAAGCGGCTCGACATCCTCAGCCGAACCAGGCAGGGAGAAATCGCCGAGACGACGGGCGCCGACCTCTACCAGATGATGCGGCGCCACGTCGAGGCCGCGGCGGAACTCCACAGCGAGTACGCGACCGCCCGGGAGCGGCTTCATGAAGCGCGCTTCCCGCTCACGGAGGGCGTGCTGGCGTTTCGGGGCGAAGCCCGGATCAGCGGCAACACGGGCATCGGAGAGGCCGCGGTCGGCATCTCTCTGGCGACCCAGCTCGGCCTGAGCGTCGCGGAGATCAAGGCGTACGCGCTGCCCGGCATCGCCGCGCCCGAGGCCCTCTACGCGGTGGGCGCCGGAGAGGCGGCCCTTCGAAACCTGGACCGGTGCGGACTGCTCGAGCGGCTCCTCCCGGAGCTGGCACAGACGCGCTTCCTCATCCCGGTCGACGCGAACCACGCCTTCACGGTGTTCGAGCACACCATGCGGGTCGTTCGACACCTCGACTCCCTCCAGCCGGGTTCGTTCTTGGGAGACCTCAAAGCCGGCCTGCAGAACCGGGAGGCCCTGTACCTGGCGGCCCTGCTCCACGACGTCGGCAAGGCCGATCCCGAGGGCGACCACTCGCTCAGGGGCGAGCAGGTCGCTCGGCAGGTGTGCCGAAGGTGGGGCCTCGCCGGGGAGATCACGGAGCTGGTGGCTTGGCTCGTTCGCGAGCATCTCACGATGTCCAAGTTCATCCGCATGCGGGACGTGATGAACCCCTCGACCGTCGCCGAATTCGCTCAGCTCGTGGAGACACAAGAGCGGCTCGACATGCTCACCCTGCTCACCTGGGCCGACACCTCCGCGGTCACCGAAGGCGCTTGGACGGGAGTGCACGAGACGTTCCAGCGCGAGCTCTACTCCCGAACCACCTCGATCCTCAGCCAGGAAGGTTCGGAGGAGGCCGACGCCGGCATCTACCGACAGCGCATCCTCCGCGAGCTCAAGCGGGTGGAGACGAGCGAGCAGGAGGTCGAGGAGTTCCTGAACAGCCTCCCGGCCCACTACGTCCTCTCGACTCCGTCGGACGTCGTCAAGCTCCACATCGGCTTCGCCCGAAAGGCGCGCGAGGGACAGCCCTCGGTCGAGTTCTTCCACCAGCCGGAGATGGGCACCACCGACGTCACCGTGTGCTGCCTCGACTCGCGCGGCCTGCTGAGCAAGGTCCTCGGCGTGCTCTACGCCCTCGACTTGACCGTCCACGCCATCCGCGCCTCGACCACCTCGTCCGACCCGGCCGTGGCGATCGACGTGTTCAGCGTCAGCTACACGGGACGTCCCTTGCCGCCGGCCACCTGCAGGCACCTGTCCCAAGCCCTCCACAGGGTCCTTTCCGGCGAAACGACCGTGGAGGACGTTCTCCGTTCGCGCGGGAAGGACCCGGACCGCCGGCAGCAGGTGTTCACGTTCTCCTTCCTTCCGGGGAACCCGGGGATCTTGGAGTTCCGCGTGCCGAGGGGCAGAGGCATGGCCTACCGGTTGTCCCGCCTCATCGCGGAGCAGGGATGGAACATCCTCACCGCCCGGGTCGGACAGTGGGCCGGCAAGGGCGCCGCGGCGTTCTACGTGCAGGGGCCGGGCGGGCGGCAGCTGTCCGACGACGAGGTGCGCGCCGCTCTCGAACCCAAGGTATAGTCGCCAAGGCCCTATGAAAGCGATCGTCTTCGGTTGTGGCCGCACGGGAACGATGCTCAGCCTCCAGCTGGCCGCGGAGGGCCACGAGGTCACCGTCATCGAGATGAACCCCAGCGCCCTTCGACGCCTCGGCCGCGACCACGGGTGCCGCGTCGTCATCGGCAGCGGGCTGGACGCGGACATCCTCGAGGCCGCGGGCATCCAGGAGGCGGACGCCTTCTTCGCCCTGACGCGCGGGGACAACACCAACCTGATGTCCGCCCAAATCGCCAGGCTCCGCTACAAAGTTCCCAACGTCTGCGTCAAGGTGGCGGACCCGCTGCGCGCCGATGCCTACCGCAAGCTCGGATACTTCTGCATCACGCCCTCCGCGCTCACCGCGGGCATGATGCGCGATTGGATCCTGAAGCGGCCCTTCCAGCGCATCGACGCCTACAACCAGCTGAGCGAGGAGCTGAGGATCTAGCCATGTACATGATCATCGTGGGTGGCGGCAACGTCGGGCTCCAGCTCGCCAAGCGCCTGCTCTCGGTCGGGCACGAGGTGCTGGTGGTCGAGCGCGACTCCCAGACCGCCGACCGGATCGCAACCCAGATCGGAGAGGAGAACGTCACCGTCGGGGACGGTTGCGAGATGGCCACGCAGCGCGACTGCGGCTTCGGGCGCGCCGACGTGGTGATCGCCGTGACCGGCGAGGACGAGGACAACCTGATCGTGTGCCAGATGGCCAAGACGGTCTGGTCGGTCAAGAGGGCCTTGGCGCGGGTCAACGACCCCAGTCACGAGGAGATCTTCAAGCAGGTCGGCATCGACGAGACCGTCAGCGCCACCGGCATCATCTATTCGATGCTCGAGCAGCAGATTCAGCCTGACGTCCTCATGCCCGTGGGGACGCTCGGTCGCGGAGACCACGAGGTCGTAGAGGTGGAGCTGAGTCCCCGCAGCCCGGCCGTCGGCAAGACGCGGCGCGAGCTCGACCTCCCCGACGCCACGCACATCGTCTGGGTTCTGCGCGAGGAGTCCGGCGGCCACCAGGTCGACGACCACATGGTCTTCGCTTCGGGAGACACCCTCGTCGCCATCGTGCCCCGCTCCTCCGCAGAGGCCCTCCGGCGGGCGCTCGCCCCTCCGGCGATCTGATCCCCATGTTCCGGGCCCTGCTCGCCAAGGAGTTGCTGGAACTCGTGCGCGACCGCAGGGTGGTGGTCTCCGCGGTCGTTCTGCCGGTTTTCCTCATCGGCCTCTTCGTGTATCTGTTCGCCAGCCTGCAGTCGAGCCTGCAGCGACCCAAGGCCCAGACGGTCGCTCTCGCGGGGGCGGAGGACCATCCGATCCGGGCGGCGATCCTGAAGACCGATCTCCTGCGCGCGCTCCCCGTTCCGGACCGTCAGGCCGCCGAGCACCGGGTGCGCCGGGGCGACGCCAAAGCCGCCGTGCTGCTCGGCCCCTTCGACCGTTCGGTCTTAGAGTCGGGCCGCAGCTGGACGGTCGAGGTGCTGTTCGACCCCAACGAGCCGCTCGCCCCGCTGGTGACGCGCACCGTCCGCGAGATCGCCGCCGGCCTGAACGCGGCAGCGGCCTCAGCGGTGCTTCAGCGCTCGGGCCTCGACCGCAACCTGCTGGAGCCGATCCGGGTGGTGGAACGACCGCTCGACCCGGAGAAGGGACTGGGGGAGACGATGCTCCTGTCGATCCTTCCGTACCTGGTCGTGATCTGGGCGTTCTACGGCGGGATGTCCGTCGCTTCGGACATGGTAGCCGGGGAGAAGGAGCGACAAACCCTCGAAACCCTGCTGGTTAGCCCTGCCACGCGCCGCGAGATTGCGCTTGCGAAGTTCGCCGCCCTGACGGTCGTCTGCTTGGCCGGCAGCGTCGCGACGCTCCTCGCCGTGGCTCTGTTGTCCGTCGTCCGCCTGCCCGGGATGCCAGACCCGATCCCGGGAGGCGCAGGGCTGACGATCCTCGGTGCGCTCGCCGTGCTCGTGGTGGTCGCGCCCCTGGCGATGTTCTTCGCGTCCGTCCTTCTCGCGATCAGCACCCTAGCCAGGAACGTGAGGGAGGCGCAGACGCACCTCACCCTCGTCAGCTTCGTCGTCCTGGCCCCGGCGATCTACTCGCAGTTCCTGGGCCTGACTGGAATGGAAGGCTCCGTCTGGGCCCGCTGGACGCCCATCCTGAACGCGGCCGTCTGCGTGCGCCAATCCCTCCTCGGTCGCCTGCAGGCGGGAGACCTGGCTGCGACGTTCTCCGTCAGCCTGATCCTCGCAGCGGTCGGCCTGTGGCTCTCGGTCCGCCTGATGGAGCGAGAGGCTATCCTGAGGAGAACTTAGGCAGACCCTGGATCATCGATGCCAGCCTGGTCTGCTGAGCGGTCAGGGCGGCGATGGCGGACTCCATCCTCGCGAACCGTTGCCTCAGGTTCTGCTCGTGCAGGCTGATCTGGCTCTGAAGATCGGCGATCTGCTGATCGATCGCGTCGGACTGCGCCTGAAGGCTGTCGCCGGTCGCCTTGAACACTCCCGAGGCCGCGTCCGTGAACGCCGACAGGAGCTCGTTCATCAGCGCGCCGATGCCCTTCGTGAAGTAGACCGTGCCCGCGCTGCCAGCTGTGTCGCCGGTGTACATCACCTGAAGACCGGCCACGTTCGGAGCGGCGCTGTCGCCGGTCAGGAACTGTCCCGAGCCCACCGCCGCCTCGCCGTTGATCGTGCCGGCCACATCGACCCCGGCCGTGACTTCCGCGACCGGACCGACCGTGAGCCCGACCGTGCCGATCCCCGTGGTGGACGGGCCAGCCTCCAGATCGCTCGAGACCACGAACGCCCCTGAAGCGCCTTGAATCTTCGGCGCAAGCTTCAGTCGCCCACCCTCGTTCGAAGCGGTGAGGACCGCCGAAAGCGTGACGTCGGCGTTCAGCGCCGCCACGACCTGGTCCAGGCTCAACCCGGCGTCCAGCACGACGGAGTACGGGCCGTTGCCGAACGCGGCCCCGTCGAACGTCAGCGTCTCCTCCGAGGCGAGAGGCGAAGTCTGCTGGGTGGAGGCGCTCGCGCCGGTCGCCCCGATTCCGGAGGTCGTGCCGGAAGCCGCAAGATCGCTCGTCACCGTGAACGCGCCGGGCGTGCCGTACCGCTTGCTCTCGATCTTCAGGCGGCCGCCATCCACCGAGGCCTGCACCAGGTCCCGGAGCCTGGCATCGGTGTTGATGCGGTCCACGATGCCGCTGAGCGTGATGCCCGCCTCCAGCACTAGGTTCACGGTTCCGCCGCCGAACATCGTCCCGCCGAAGGAGAGCGTCTCCTGAACCTCAGACGGTCCGGTCATCGCCAAGGCGGCGACAACCGTCGTCCGCGTCGCTGGCTGCGTGATGTTCACCTCGTAGCCGGAGGAACCGCTCGCCTTCGTGCCGGAGGTGCTGGACACGTAGGCCAGCTGACTGGAGCTGGTTCGCCCGATCGCCGCGAACAGCCCGGCCACGTTTGACGGGTTGGTCGCGAGAGCCGAGTCGAGCGCGGACTCATCCAGAGAGACCTTCCCGTCCGAGTCCACCCTCACCCCGACTTGGGTCAGGTTCGAATAGGGGCCGAGAAGCCCTTGCACGCTCTGGAAGAGAGCCTCGGAGAGCTGCGACTCGATCTGGAGCGCCGTCGGATCGCCCAAGAGCGGGCCGGCCTCGAACGTCTCCTTGTCGAACTTGCTGTTGGAGCGGATGAAGTCGATGAGGTCGTTGTACGCCTGAACGAAGTCCTTGATCTTGCCCTTGGTCGCCGAGTGGTCGGAGCGGACCTGGACGCTCGTCGACTTGGGGTTGACCTCGTCGGCCTGCTTG
>CALGMO010000073.1 GCA_937961665.1 uncultured Fimbriimonadaceae bacterium | reverse complement strand
AGACTTCATCCACACCTTCCAGGTCGGCGCGACCAACATCCCCATCGCGATCGGCCTGATCGTGATGATGTACCCGCCCTTCGCCAAGGTGAAGTACGAAGAGCTGGGCGACGTCTTCCGCAACCGCAAGGTGTTGGGGCTGTCGCTGGTGCAGAACTGGCTCGTCGGCCCGATCCTGATGTTCGCGCTGGCGATCATCTTCCTGCGCGGCTACCCGGAGTACATGGTCGGCCTGATCATGATCGGCCTGGCGCGCTGCATCGCCATGGTGATCGTCTGGAACGAGCTGGCCAGGGGGGACACCGAATACGCGGCCGGCATCGTGGCCTTCAACAGCGTCTTCCAGGTGCTGTTCTACAGCACCTACGCCTGGGTCTTCATCACGGTGCTGCCGCCGTTGTTCGGCGTGCAGGGCAGCGTGGTGCAGATCGGCATCGGCGAGATCGCCAAGAGCGTGTTCATCTACCTGGGCATCCCGATGATCGCCGGCTTCGTCGGCCGGGTCATCCTGATCCGGGCCAGGGGCCGCGCGTGGTATCAGACGAAGTTCATCCCGCGCGTCAGTCCGCTGACCCTGGTCGCCTTGCTGTTCACCATCGTGGTGATGTTCAGCCTGAAGGGCAACCTGATCGTGCAGATCCCGCTGGATGTCGTCCGCATCGCCATCCCGCTGCTGTTGTACTTCGTGTTGATGTTCCTGATCAGCTTCTACATGGGGCACAGGATCGGCGCGGACTACAGCAAGACGACGACGCTGTCATTCACCGCGGCCAGCAACAACTTCGAGCTGGCGATCGCCGTGGCGGTGGCCGTGTTCGGAATCCAGTCGGACCAAGCGCTGGCCGCGGTCGTTGGGCCGCTCATCGAGGTGCCGGTGATGATCGCCCTTGTGAACGCCGCGACCTACTTCCGGCGCGTGTGGTACCCGTCCGAAGCGAACGCCTGAGGCGGAGGCCGAGGCGGTCAGCGGGAGCGCGGGTCCAGGCGCTCCCGCAGCCCGTCTCCGACGAAGTTCAGGGCGAAGATCGAGAGGCTCAGGATCAGACAAGGCCAGAGGAGCAGCAGCGGGTAAGCGTTCATGTTCGCTCGTGCGGAGTCGATCAGGCTCCCCCAGCTCGGATCCGGCGCCTCGATGCCGATGCCCAGGAAGCTCAGCGAGCTCTCGGCGAGGATCGTCCCGGCCAGCTCGACCATCGACACCGCGAGCAGCACGCCCATCATCTGCGGGAGCACGTGCCGGGTGACCACGTACACCGTGGACCCGCCCATCGCCCGCGCCGCCTGCACGAACTCCCGGTGGCGCAGCGAGGCCACCTGCGTGCGCACGAGCCTCGCGATCCCCGGCCAGGCCGTGATCGCCAGGGCCACGATCACCGGCACCATGCCCCGGCGCCACACCCCGATGATCAGGATCGCCAGCAGGATGTCCGGAAAGGCGAACATCCCGTCCGTCAGGCGCATCACCGGGTTGGAGATCCACCGGGGCGCGTACACCCCGATCACCCCGACCGCCGTGCCGATCAGCAGCGCCAACCCCTGCACGATCAGGCCCACGGTGAGCGACACCCGCGCCCCGTAGGCGATCCGCGCGAACACGTCCCTGCCCAGCTCGTCGGTTCCCAGCCAGAAGCGGGCTCCGGGCGGCTCGAACGGAAGGCCCACCTTGTCCAGATAGTGGTGCCGGAAGGTCGGGCCGAACACCGCCAGCAGCACCAGGAAGCCCAGAAACCCGACCCCCGCCCAGAAGAACAGATCCCGGGCCTTCACACCTGCGCCTCCCGCACGCGGGGGTCGAGGATCGGGAGAAGGAGGTCCACGATCAGATTCACCAGGATGAACATCGCGCCCGTTACCAGGATGCACGCCTGCAGGACCGGCGTGTTGCCCTGCTGGATGGCCTCGATCGTCTCCCTTCCGATGCCGGGCAGTAGGAACGCGCGCTCCACGATGAACGAGCCGGTCAGCAGGAAGCCGAAGCTCGTGCCGACGGCGGTCACCACGGGCAGGATGGCGTTGCGCAGGGCGTGCCGGAACACCAGCCGCACCGGCGGGACGCCCTTGGCGATCGCCAGGCGCACGAACTCCTGCTTCAGCGTCTCGATCATGCTGGCGCGCGTCAGGCGGGTGAGCAGCGCGGCGGGACGCGCCGAGAGGATCACGACGGGAAGGATCAGGTAGCTGATGTCCGGCAGCGTGCGCACCGGCGACCAAACCTGCGGCACCAGACCGAGCTGCAGCGAGAACACGTACACCAGCAGAGGCGCCAGCACGAAGTTCGGCACCGTGACGCCAAGCGTGCTGAGCGTGAGCGCCAGACGGTCCGGCCACCGGTTCTCCCAGAGCGCCGCGACCGTTCCCAAGCCGACGCCCAGCAGCGCGGCGAGCGCGATGGCCATCAGCGCCAAGCGGGCGGTCATCGGCAGGTCCCGCTTCAGAATCTCGGAGACCGGCTCCTTGATGCCGTAGTAGCTCGTCCCGAAGTCCAGCTGGGCGGCCCGGACCACGAACTCGCCATAGCGCACCGGCCACGGCCGATTCAGGCCGAGCTCCTCCCGGAGCCGGTCCTTCTCCTCCTGGGAAGCTTTCTCTCCCGCCAGCACCGTGACGGCGTCGCCCGGCGCCAGCTCGTCCGCCACGAACGTCACGAACGAGATGAACACCAGGCTGAGCAGGCCGAACAGCAGACGGAGCGCCAGCGCGCGGGCCAACCGCACGAGCGGGATTATAGTTCAGACCCGCTTCGCCCGGGGAGAGGGCCTCAGTTGCCGGTCAGGATCGTGGCTTTCGTGACGCGGTCCCCCAGCTCGATGCGCCGCACGACGTCCATCCCCTCGACCACCTGGCCGAACACGGTGTAGCTGCCGTCCAGGAACCGGTTGTTCGACAGGTTGATGTAGAACTGGCAGTCGCCCGAGTCGCGCTCCTTCGGCGGGGTGCTCAGGCCCACGGCGCCGACGACGTTCGACTTGCCGCTGTCCTCGTACGGGATCCTCGCGCCCGTGCCTCCCTGTCCGATCGAGGGGTCGTCCAGCGGCTTGGACTTGGTGTTCGGATCGCCGAACTGCACGATGTACGGCCGGGGGGTGGTGATCACCCGGAAGAACCGCTGGCCGTCGTAGAAGCCCTGCTTCGCCAGGTTGATGATGTGGGCCGTGGTCTTGGGCGCCTCCTTGGTGTGCAGGAGGATCGACACGTTGCCGCGGCCCTCGATCGCCAGAACCAGCACCGTCTCGCCCGGCTTGGGCTGGTAGCCCGAGGCCCACGCCAGCACCGCCGCAACGAACAGCAATCCCAATCCAATCAGCTTCATCTCGACTCCCCCACGATCAGACGCCCGGCAGAGTGGGCTGGCACGCCTCCCCCGCGTCGCGCGGGTCCTTCGAGGCCTCTGGGCCTTGGAGCAGCCGCTGGGCCGCCGCCCACGCCCGGCCGATGTCCCGAACCAGCAGGCTGTAGCCTCCGTCGTTGTCGGCGCCCTGCTGCCGAAGGATGTACGCCGGATGCAGGGTGGCGATGGCGGCGCGGGCGAACGCGCACGGGAAGTACCTGCCCCTCTCGCGGGTGATCGAAAAGTCCTTCTTGATCAGATTCTTGGCGCTGGGGGCGCCGACGCACAGGATAATCTTCGGCGCGATCAGCCGTAGCTGCCTTTCCAGCCAGGGCCGGCAGGCCGCCACCTCGGCCTCGGTCGGCGGGCGGTTGCGGGCCCGGCCGTCGTTCCAGTCGCAGGCCCGGCACTTGACGGTGTTGCAGATGTACACCATGGTCCGGTCGAGGCCGTTGTCCGCCAGCGCCCGGTCCAACAACTGGCCCGCCTTGCCCACGAACGGCCTTCCCGTGAGGTCCTCGGTCTCGCCGGGCCCCTCTCCCACCAGCACCAGAGGCGACGCGGGGTTCCCCTCGCCGAACACGACGCTGTTGCGGCGAACGGAGAGCCCGCAGGCCGTGCAGCCCAAACAGGCCTCCCGCAGGGCGTCCAGCTCGGTCACTGGTCCTCCTCCATCGCCTTGCGCAGCCTGTCGTAGCTCTCCCACAGGTCTTGGGGCAGCACGCGCACCTCGCCGACGACGGTCATGAAGTTGGTGTCGCCGGCCCAGCGGGGCACGACGTGCCAATGGATGTGGTCGGGGATACCCGCTCCGGCCACCGATCCCAAGTTGACACCGATGTTGAACCCGTCCGGGCGGTAGGCCCGCTTCAGCCACCGCAGGCAGGCCGCCACCAGCCGGTTGATCTCGAGCAGCTCGGCGTCGTCCAGCTCGCCCATCTCCGCCGTGTGCTTGTACGGAGCCACCATCAGATGCCCGTTGGTGTACGGGTAGGCGTTGAGCATCACGAACGCCTTCTCGCCGCGATGGAGGATCAGGTTCTTGCGGTCGTCCGCCTGCGCCGGCAGCTCCACGAAGATGCAGCCGCCCGGACCTGGACCGGCGGCCTCGATGTACCGCATCCTCCACGGCGCCCACAACCGACCCAGCATGGGCTTGTTATAGCACGGCGGCGAGGCGGCTCAGGCCGGGAGGGGGAACAGAGGCCGCTCGCCCTCGTCGAACCGCTCCAGCTCGGCCATCTGCTCGGGCGTCGGCGGCCCGAGCCTCGGCGCGAGGCGGAGGGCCCGCTCGAACAGGCCGGGGTCCCCCGGCGGCACGGCGGCCGTAGCACCGAGCTCGAACAGCGTCCAGCGCAGGGCGGCCTCCGAGATCGCCTCGTCTCGGATCGGCTCGTACCAGGTGTTCTGCGACCACCGCTCCGCACCCTCGGGCCAAGCGCGCCGGGCCATCGCCTTGAGCGCCAGGATCGCGCAGCCCTTGGCTCGGGCGATCGGCACCAGGCGCCGACCGAACCCGCCGCGGGTGTAGGCGAAGTAGTTCAGAGGCACCAGAACCGAGTCGAAGTCGAAGCGGCGGAGCGCCTCCAGGGCCGCCTCCTCGTCGTGCGCGCTGAAGCCGAGGTAGCGAACCTCGCCCTCCTGGCGCGCCCGAAGGAACGTCTCCATGGCGCCGCCCGGCCCGAACGCCCGCTCCACGTCCTCCATGCTCGACAGAGCGTGGAGCTGGTACAGGTCGAACCGGTCGGTCCTGAGGCGCGAAAGGGACCGCTCCAGCTCTCGGCGGGCTCCGTCGGCCGTGCGGTCGGTGGTTTTGCAGGCGAGGAACAGGCCGTCGCGGAAGCCCTCGATACCCGGGCCCATCTTCTCCTCCGCGTCGCCGTAGGTGGGAGCGACGTCGAAGTAGGTGACTCCCGCCTCGTAGGCCCGGCGGCAGGTCGCGGCGGCCTCGTCGGGGCTCTGGCCCATCAGAACCACTCCGCCCAGGCCGATGATCGATAGGCGATCCGGCTTGTTGCCGAAGTTCCTCTGCTCGATGCTCACGTCCTTCCCTCCTGTTGCCGCTCGGTCTCCGGCTGGCCGGCGAGCTCCGAGCGCGCGGCCTCCTGCAACCGGAGCTCGTCCAGCGTGGCGGTGAGGATCGCGAGAGAGCCCTCGGAGCCGGCCCACCCGATGCCCCTCTCCCGAAGCTTCTGCGCCCTCTCGGCCAGCTCCCGCAGGTCCTCGGAAATCTCTCCGATGCGTCTCAAGTGCGGCTCGCCGCTCTCCGGATAGGCCTCGAAGAGCGCCGCCAGGCGCAGGGCCTCGGCCATCGCCTCGTCGGCCGCGAGGCTCAGAGTCCTCCGCAGCACGACGCTGTTGTGGGAGGCGTCGTCGCGGAGCGCCAGCACCACGCCGTGGATCCGGTTGTACCTCTCGGCCAGCGTCTCCATCGCGACGAACAGCTCCGGGTGCACGAAGGTGCTCGCCGGGACGCATCGGTTCGGCCTCGCCGCCGCGAGACCTCCGGATTCGGACCCGCTGAGCTGGGCTAGTCCGAGGGAGCCCCTCCCGCTGGCCGACTTCAGCCAGCCGACCAGAAGCTGGCGGGCCTCCGGCGCCAGGCGCACCTCCGTGTCGGGCTCGCCCCGCGCGGAGCGCCGAATCCGCAGACCGACGAAGGCGTTCGCCAGCGCGCCGGCGAACGGCCCCGCGGCGGCGGCGATCGCTCCGGGTTCCCCGACCGCCAGAGCCACGCCGACCGTTGCCAGCGCCACGCCCGCGAGCACCCCTGCGAGGATGAAGTTCGCCATGGCCGTCGCGCCAACCCGGAGGCCCGCCAGGACCGGCGCGCGCCTTGCCAGAAACCGGTCGAGCGAGGAGTCCCGATCCGCTCCGAGGCTATCCGTTGGCCGCGATCTTTCGGAAGAGATCTCCGAGGATGGCGTTCCTTGCACAGAAGTAAGCGTACCGGATCGGATGACGGTTCGGGTCGTGGCCGTAGGTTAAATCTCCACGAAGAATCGGCGACGGCACGATCCTGGTCGGCACCCAGTCGGGGTTGATGGCCCACGCCGTGGCGGACACGTCCCAGATCTCCTTCGCCCGTTCCCAGTGGGGCCTTCGGTGCTCCCGCACGATGTCGGTGAGGTAAGCCCCGAGCTCGCCGGTCGGCTCGAGGTGGCGCTCCAGCTCCGCCACGGTCGTGAGGAGGTGCGACGAGACTCCCATCGCGGGGATCAGCACCAGGTCCACGCCCGAATCGAAGAGCACGCGGGCGGCGTGGGGGTCGCCCGCCAGGTTGAACTCGTCGGTGCGGGGAAAGTCGAAGGAGTGGCCGCCCAGCCACACGACGCCCACCCTGCCGATCAGGTCCGGCCGAATGTTCAGCGCGGAGGCCACGTTGGTCGCCGCCCCGATCGCCAGCACCAAGAGCGGCTCCTCGCTCGCTTCGGCCAGCTCGATGATCGCGTCCGCGGCCTCGGACTCCACCGCGTCCTTGGGGGAGGAGAGCCAGCGGTCCGAGCCGCGGTACACGGGCGGGTCGGCGGAGGGAATGCGGCTCAGCACTTGGCAGATCTCGTCCACGCTGGCGGTCACCGACTCCTCCACCGTCAGCCTGTGGCTGCGGAACGGCGCGGCGCAGATCGCCTCCAAGCGGATCCGATCGGGCGACAGGCAGGCGTGCGCGATGGCGAACTGGTCGTCGATCTCGTTGGCGGTGTCGGTGTCGAGCACCACCCTCCATGGGCCGCCGGAGGGGTTCAGGCGCGTTACGGGCTCCATGGCCCGAGTTTACACGCCGCGCAAAGCCGCGGGGCATCGAAACACCGGTTCCGACGCCCCCTTCGGCTTCTTTGCCCCAAGACCAATCGGCGGCGACTGCGCCACCGGCCCTCGCGCGCAGTATAGCCCCTCTTGCGCCGCAGCACGCAACGTTCGCGCCCTCCGAGCTCGCCGCGAGCTTTGGCTGGAGTATCCTTGGCTCCATGCGCGCGACGGTGCTGGGGGCAGGCAGCTGGGGCACGGCCTTGGCCATCCTCCTCGCGCGCAACGGCCACGAGGTGGCGCTCTTCGGGCACGACCCGGAGCACGTCGACACGCTCCGCGCCCTGCGCGAGAACCTGCGCTACCTCCCGGGGTTCGCCATCCCCGAGGCCGTCACCCCTCTGACCGTAGGCGACGCCCTTCCATCCAGCGACCTGTGGGTGGTGGCGGTCCCTTCGCACGCGGTGCGCGCCGTCGCGCACCAGGTGGTCGGCGAGAACCCGCTGGTGGTGCTCGCCTCCAAAGGACTGGAGGTCGGCACGGGCGAGCTGGTGAGCGACGTGTGCCGGCAGGAGCTTCCCCACGCCCGGGTCGGGGCCCTGAGCGGCCCGAACCTCGCCGTCGAGATCGTGCGCGGGGTGCCGACCGCGGCGGTCGCCGCCTCGCACGACGAGTCGGCCGCCGAGGCGATCCGCGCCGCCTTCATGTGCCCAACCTACCGCGTCTACGTGAGCGACGACGTGGTCGGCGTCGAGTTGGCGGGCGCGCTGAAGAACGTCCTGGCGATCGGCGCAGGAATGGCCGACGGCCTCGGCTTCGGCGACAACACCAAGGGAGCGCTGCTGGCCCGGGGACTCCACGAGATGACGCTGCTCGGCCTCGCGATGGGCGGCCGTGTGGAGACGTTCATGGGCGTGGCGGGCGTCGGCGACCTGTTCGCCACCGCGGCGAGCCGCCTGAGCCGCAACTACCGGGTCGGCCGGGCGCTGGGCGAGGGCCGCACGCTTCGGCAGGCGCTGGACGAGATCGCGCAGGTCGCGGAGGGGGTCGACACCAGCGAGTGCGTCGCGCGGCTCGCGCGACAGCGGGGGATCCCCATGCCCGTCTTCGAGGCCATCGAGGCCGTGCTGCGCGGTCGGATCACGCCCAGCCAGGCCGTCGCCGCGCTGATGGAGCGCACGCCCAAGCGCGAGGGGTTCCTTCAGCCGTAGACGCGGCCCTTCCACTCCCTGGCGCCGCGCCGGCGCCGCACCCAGGACCGAACGACGGTGCAGGCGCCGACGCTCAGGCCGATCGGCAGGAGCGGCACCGTCCACAGGGGCGCCCGCGCGCAGCGGCAGGCCGCGAGCGACCCCGCGAGGCCCAGCAGGCCCCACCGAGGATCGGCCACCCAAGCCCACCCGCACAGCAGCAGGAACGCCGCGAGCAGCCAGGAGCCGACGGGGCCGGCGACCTCCACCGCGTTCTTGGTCATGCCCTCGATGGTCTCCCGCCACGTGGAGTACATCCGAACGGAGGCCCACCTCCCGAGCAGGAACACCTCGACCGGCACGCGCTCGGCAGCCAGAAGGCGCCCGATCCGAACGTCCTCCAGGATCGCCCCGCGCAGGCGCCGGTGGGGCGTCAGCTCCGCGTACAGCCTGGACGGCCAGAGCACGAACTGCCCGTTCAGAAAGCGGTTGTGCCCCCGCCGCACCAACCGAACCCATCCGAAAGGGTTGGTCGCGAGCAGCGACCACCAGACCCAGGCCAAGGCCAGAGGCTGGAGGCCCAGGCCGGGGGCCACACGGAGGAACGCCGTGCCGACCGCCCTGCGGCCCGCCATCGCCGCGCAGCAGCCGGCGGCGGCCTCCAGAAAGCCCGGCCCGGGCTTCACGTCGGCGTCCAGGAACAGCAGCCAATCCTCGGGAGCATCCTCGAGGGCCGCTTGGGCCAGGGCGTCGCAAGCCCGGTTCTTCCCCACCCAGCCCTCCGGCAGCGGCTCCCGGGCCGAGAGCACGGTCGCTCCCAGCCGCCGGGCGACCTCGGCTGTCCCGTCCTCGGACTCGTCGTCGAACACGTAGACCCTCGCACCGGCTTGGACCAAAGGCGGCAGAAGGTCCGGCAGGTTGTGCGCCTCGTTCCGGCAGGGAACCAGCACGCAGAACGGCCACCGCTCGGGGCGGAGCGGCCTCGGTCGGCGCATCAGCAGCCAGTTCGTCGCGCCGACGAACGCCAGCAGGCCGTACAGAGCGGCCAGCAGCGCCGTCATATCGCGTGGTCCGACGGAAGCACCATCAACCGGGCGATCAGCACGTGCGGCGGCTGGTCCAAGGCCCACAGCACGCACCGGGCGACGTCCTCCGGCTCCAGCGGCGTGCGGATGCCCAGCGACTCGCGGGGATGGACCTCGAAGCCGGCGTGCAGCTCGGTGGCGACGAGCCCCGGCTCGATGCAGGTGACCTTCACGCCGCTCCCCGCCAGCTCGACGCGCAGGTCCTCGCTGAGCGCCTCGATCGCGTGCTTGGTGCCCGCGTAGGCGCCCGCCGACGGGCGGATCTTGGTTCCCAGCACGCTGGAGGTGTTCACCAGGTGCCCGAACCCCTGCGCCTTGAAGCGGCGGACGGCGAGCAAAGCCACCCGGTAAGCAGACTCGACGTTCACCCGGACCATCTCGGACACGCGGTCCAGGTCGATGCGGTCCGAGGCGCCGGCGACCATGATGCCCGCGTTGTTCACGACGACGTCGCACCCGCCCAGCTCTCGGTCGGCGGCCTCGAACAGCCCCTCGGCGAACCCCGGCTCGGTGGCGTCCGCCGGATGGATGCGGATCGACGGATGCCTCTCGGCGAGCTCGCGCAGGCGGTCCGCCCGCCTCGCCGAGGCCAGCACTCCGGCGCCCGCCGACGCGAGCGCCTCCGCGACGGCCCTTCCGATGCCGCTGCTCGCTCCGGTGACGATCGCCTTGCGCTCCGACAGTGCCATAATGGGTCTTCCTTTGCGGGGTTGGCCGCACGGGGCCCGACGGCGGGAACGTCCGGGCCGATCGAACGTTCCTACGAGTGAGGACCGTCGAACCCGTGGTTTACCCGATGGATGACCGGCACTCGGACCGTTTGGAAAGGATGAGGAAGGAGCTGGAGACCCTCCGGACGCTCCTGTCCGCCGCCGTGCCCGGCTCCGGCATCCCGACGGTCGAGGAGATCCACGAGCTGGAAGGCCTGCGGTCCGCCGTTCGCGTTCTGGAACGGTCCCTCCAACGCTTCGAGACGGAACGGAACGCCTCCAAGACCGGCTCGATCACGATCGACGCCGACGGCCGCGTGGTCTCGTGGAACCGCCGCTTCCTCGAGATGTTCCTCCCCGACTGCCCGATCCCTCTGCCGGACGGCCGATCGCTGCTGCGGCGCCTGGACGAGCTGTGCGCGGAGCCCGGAGCCGTCTCGCGCTGGGCCGGCCAGCCGGGCCCCGAGCTTCCGACCGCGCTGTTCCCGCTGCGGGACGGCAGGCGCATCGTCGCCACGGGGACGCGCGTCGCCGCCGAGCCTCCAGCGACCGTCTACGAGTTCTTCGACGTCACCGGCATCGAGAGTCCGGCGCACGGCCTCGCCGCGCTGGCCGAGGCGGCGCGGGGCGCTCCCTTCCGGCTCGAGCGCACGCAGGGCCGCTGGCGGCTGGCGTCTCTCGGCCCCGCCATCCGGGCGATCGCGGGGTTGGACCCTCGGTTGCTCGTCGGCCGACCGATGCGGAGGTGGACAACCAAGGTCCATACCGAGGACCTGCCCGGCCTGCGGCGCGCGTTCCGGGAGGCGATTCGTACAGGCCGGCGGGCCGACCTGGAGTTCCGCCTGTGGCATGAGGACGGATCTTTGCGGCGGCTCGCGGTCCGCGCCGTGCCGATCCGTGACCGGGAGGGCCGCGTCGCGACGCTCGAAGGCCTCGTGCTCGACGTGACCGAGCGGAAGGAGGACGAGGAGAACCTCCGCAGGGCCAGCGCCCGGCTCCGGGTCCAATCCGAGGCTCTGGATCTGCGCACGCGGCAGCTCCAGTCGCTGAACGACCTGGCCAGGGGCCTCCAGACCGCCAAGAGCCAGGCTGAGGCGATCCGCTGCTTCGTGAAGAACGCTCCGAAGCTGATGCCCGACTCGGTCGGGGCCGTCTACCTGAACGACCCCTCGGGCACGACGCAGGCGACGTCGTTCTGGCCGCCGGCATCCAAAGAGCGGCCGGTGAAGTCGCTCGCGATCCGCGACTGCTGGGCGGCCTGCCTGGGCCGGCCCGCCGAGCCCGACCAGCCGTCTCCCGAGATGTGCCGCGGCGGCCCCAACGACGTCGCCAAGGGCCGGCTCTGCTTCCCGCTGAGCGACGCGAGCCCCGCGATCGGCTTCCTCCACGTGCGCCCCGCCGAGTCTGCCGGCTTCACGCCGCACCAGTGGGCGCTCATCCGCGCCGCCTGCGAGCAGTTCGCCCTCGCGCTGAACAACATCCGCCTGCGCGACGCCCTCCGCGAGGAGGCCGTGCGGGATCCGCTGACGGGCCTCTTCAACCGTCGCCACCTGGATGGAACGGTGAGATCCGAGTTCGAGCACGCCGTGCGGCGCGGGGAGCCGACCTCCGTGCTGATGCTGGACCTCGACCGCTTCAAGGAGTACAACGACCGGTATGGCCACGAGGCGGGGGACCGCCTGTTGCAGGCGCTGGGTAGGTTCCTCAGCCACGCGGTGCGGGCCGACGATGTTCCCTGCCGCTACGGCGGCGAAGAGTTCACCGTGGTGCTGCGCGACGCCCCCCTGGAGGCCGCACTCGAGCGGGCGGAGGCGATCCGAAAGGGGATCGAGGCGCTGCACCTCACCATGGGCCGGCAGGTCCAGGCGCCGGTGACGGTTTCCATCGGCGTGGCGAGCTTCCCGCAGCACGGCAAGCACTTCGCCGGCGTGCTTCGCTCGGCAGACATGGCGCTGCTGAGGGCCAAGCGGGAGGGCCGCAACCGGGTGGTGGCGGCCAACCGAACCTAGCGGGCTACACCTGCACCATCTCGAAGGCCTCGATGACGTCGCCGACCTCGAAGCCGGTCCAGCCGTCGAACTGGATGCCGCACTCGAAGCCCGCCGCCATCTCCCGGACGTCGTCCTTCAGGTGCTTCAGCGAGGCGATCCTGCCCTCGTACACGACCTCCTTGTTCCGGCGCACGCGAACCTGGCAGCCCCGCACCACCTTGCCCTCGGTGACGTAGCACCCGGCCACCTTGCCGTAGCGGCTGAGGTCGAACACCATCCGGACCTCGACCGTGCCGAGACGCTGCTCCTCGAACTTCGGCTCGAGCATGCCCTTGATCGCCTTCTCGATGTCCTCGGCCAGTTCGTAGATGATCTTGTAGGTGCGGATCTCGACCCCACGCTGCTTGGCCTGGGACCGAGCGTCGCTCTCCACGCCCACGTTGAAGCCCAAGCAGATGGCGTCGGCGGTGTAGGCCAGGTCCACGTCGCTGCGGGTGACGTTGCCCACGCCCCGGTGGATGATCCGCACCTGGGCCTCCTCGTTCTTGATCTTCTGGAGCAGGCCGCACACGGCCTCCACGGAGCCCTGCACGTCGGCGCGCACCACCAGGTTCAGCTCCTTGATCTCGCCTTGGGACAGCTTCTCTCGCAATCCCTTGAGCGTGAGGCCCCGGCCCTGGTGCGTCGGGCTCTTGCGGGCCTCGATCCGCCGCTCGGCCTCCGTTCTGGCTTCGGCCTCCTTCTCGTACACCTCGACCTTCTGGCCGGCCTCGGGCACCTGGTTCAGGCCGGTCACCTCGGCGGGCACGGACGGCCCGGCCTCGTCGATCTGCTTGCCACGGTAATCGAGCATCGAGCGGATGCGCCCGTAGGCGGTGTCGATCAGCAGCGACTGGCCCTTCTTGAGGGTGCCGTTCTTGACGAGCAACGTGGCGACGGGGCCGCGGCCCTTGTCCAGCCTCGCCTCGACGACGTACGCCTCGACGGGGCCCTTGGGGTCGGCGGTCAGCTGGAGCATCTCGGCCTGCAGCAGGATCATCTCCAGCAGGTTGGGGATGCCCTCGCCGGTGAGCGCGGACACCTTGCACACGATGGTGTCGCCGCCGAACGCCTCGGGCACCAGGCCGTGCTGCGTGAGCTCGGTCATCACCCGGTCCGGGTTGGCGCCGGGCACGTCGATCTTGTTGACGGCCACGATGATCGGCACCTTGGCCGACTTGGCGTGGTTGATCGCCTCGATGGTCTGGGGCATCACGCCGTCGTCGGCGGCCACCACGAGCACGGCGATGTCGGTGACCATGGCCCCGCGGGCGCGCATCGCCGTGAACGCCTCGTGGCCGGGCGTGTCCAGGAACGTGATGACGCCCTCCGGAAGCTCCACCTGGTACGCGCCGATGTGCTGGGTGATGCCGCCGTGCTCCGTGTCCACCACGTTGGACTTCCGGATCTTGTCCAGCAGCGAGGTCTTTCCGTGGTCGACGTGGCCCATGATCGTGACCACCGGCGGGCGCTTGCGGGCGGCCGGCTGCTTGGCGGCCGGCTTCGGCTTCGGGGCGACCGGCTTGGCGGCCGCCGCGTCGGCGAACTCCAGCTTGGCCCCGAACTGCTCGAACAGCTTCTGCGCGACCTCGGGCTTGAGCTGCGTGGTCAGCGTGGCCATCGTCTTGAGCTTCTGCACGAGGGTTCTCTGCACGTCGGCGGGGCCGACGCCGAGCAGCGCCGCGGCCTCCCTCGGAGTGACCGCTCCCTTGGCCGTGATGGGGCTGTCCGGCGAAACCTCCGCCAAGGCCTCGCGGATCAGCTCGAGGGCGTCGTCGTCCGCCTCGAACGAGGCGTGGTCGTGGGCGATGCCCAAATCGTCGAGCACGGTCGCGACGTGCCCCGGCCGGAGCCCGAACTCCTTCGCCAAATCAGCGATCTGAATGCTCATGTTGCTTGTTTCTACCCTCTATCTCGCGTCGCAGCTTCTCGAACGCCTCGGCGACCGCCGGATCGTCCGCCGGCACCCTCCACGCTCGGGCCAACCTTCCCTTCTTGCGCGCGGCCTCCAGGCACCGCGGGCTCGGACACAGGTAGGCGCTGCGACCGTGGCTCGTTCCGCGAGTCCAAACGACCGCGCGTCCCCCGGAATCCCGGAAGACGCGCAGGAATTCGGATGCCGGGCCTTTCCGCCTACATCCTATGCACGTCCTTTCCGGGACCCGTCCCATGCTCCGTGCGCCGCCATCCTCAGGCTCCCTGAGGCTTGCGCGGCTCGTCCTTCTTGCTTTCGTTGCGAAGGTCGATGTCCCATCCCGTGAGCTTCGCGGCCAGCCGGACGTTCTGTCCGCCCTTGCCGATCGCGACGGTCATGTTGGAGTCGGGCACCACGACGATCGCCTTGCGGTGCGTCCGCCGCGGACCGTCGGCCTCGCCCTCCGGCCCCTCGCCCTCCTCGAACTTCACGCTGAGCACCTTCGCGGGGTTCAGCGCGTTCCGGATGAAGGTCTCGGGATCCTCGCTGTAGGGCACCACATCGATCTTCTCGTCGTTCAGCTCCGTCGACACGGCCTGGATGCGCAGGCCCTTCTGGCCCACGCAGGAACCGACCGCGTCGATCCTCTCGTCGTGGCTCACCACCGCCACCTTGCTGCGCTGGCCGGGCTCGCGGGCGATCGCCTTGATCTCCACGATCCCCTGTTGGATCTCCGGCACCTCCTGCTCGAGGAGCCGGCGCAGCAGGTTCGGGTGCGTGCGGCTGACCAGCACCCGCAGCCGCTTGGACGAATCGTCCACCTTCAGCACCAGAACCCTCAACCGATCGTTGAGGAAGTACCGCTCCGTGGGGACCTGCTCCCGCTTGGGCAGCTCGGCCTCGATCCGCCCGATCGCGATGTACACGTTCTGCCCGTCCCGCCTGGACACCGTCCCGCTCATCACGCGGTCGATGTTCTGAAGAATCTCCTCTTCGATTCGGCGCCTCTCGGCGTCGCGGAGCTTCTGGTTGAGCACCTGCTTGAACGTCTGCGCGGCGATCCGTCCGAACTTGTTCGGATCCACCTCGCACCGCACGAAGTCGCCGATCCCCACGCCGGGATCCCGCCGCCGAGCCTCCTCGAGGCTGATCTGGAACGACGGCTCGGTGACGGTGCTGACGACCTCCTTCTCCACGATGGCCGTCCAGCCCTTTTTGGGATCGAGACGCACGACCACGTCGCCCGAGGCTCCCACGTGCTTCTTGTAAGCGACGGCCAGGGCCTCCTCCAGCTCCTTCTGCAGTTCGGAGAGGGGCAGGTCTCTCTCCTGCGCGATCTGATTCAGTTGTTGCAAGATGTCCATGCTCACTCGCCTGCCTCCATCTACAAAAACAGGGGCGACGAGGCGCCCCCTTTCCAACGTCCGCCCTTTTGCTGATCAGTATAGCACACGGCCGAAGCCCGACCCTTGGGCCGATGCCATACTGCTCGCGTGGCTTGGGTTCGGGTGCGCGGGCTGGAGTTCTTCGGGAGGCACGGCGTGGCGGAGTGCGAGCGCGCCACGGGGCATCGGTTCCGGGCGGACCTGGAGGCGGAGATCTCCGACGAGGCCCTGGCGCGCGACGACCTGGCCGGCACGGTCGACTACGCCGAGCTGGCGCGCCTCGTGCTGCGCGTGTCGGAGGAGCGCGAGTGCCGGACCGTGGAGGCGCTGGTGGGCCGGATCGGCCGCGCGGCTCTGGATCGTTTCCCGGAGGTGCGGCGCCTGAGGGTCCGGGTGGCGAAGATCCACCCGCCGTTCGAGGCGATCGTCGAGTCGACCGAGGTCGAAGCGGTCTTCAGGCGCTGACGGCGGCCTCGACCCCGGTCATCAGCCTCAGCAGCGCCTCCTCGGTGGCGGCGTCCGCGGGCAGTTCCCCGGCGATCCTGCCGTTGCGCATCGCCAGGATCCGGTCGCTCACCGTGAGCAGCTCCGGCAGCTCGCTCGAGATCACCACTACGGCCCGGCCCTCGGCGGCCAGCCGCCGGATCATGTGGTGGATCTCGCTCTTGGTGCCCACGTCCACGCCCCGCGTCGGCTCGTCCAGGATCAGCACGCGGCAGTCCGCCGCCAGCCACTTGGCCATCACGAGCTTCTGCTGGTTGCCTCCCGAGAGGCCCGCGGACGGAGCATCGACGTGCGGCGCCTTGACGGCCATGGCGTCGAAGAAGCGCCGGGCGAGCTCCAGCTCGCGCTCCCGGTCGACGAAACCCGCCCTGGACAGCCGGGGAAGCGACGGAAGCGAGATGTTCTCGCGGGCGGTCATGCCCAGGACGAGCCCTTGGCGCTTGCGGTCCTCCGGTACCAAGCCCAGGCCGAGCCGCATCATGCTCGCGGGGGAGCGGCGCGCGGCCTCCGTGCCGCCCACCCAGACCCGGCCGGTGGCCTTCGGGTCGAGGCCGAAGATCGCCTGCGCGACCTCCGAGCGGCCCGCGCCGACCAAGCCCGCGAAGCCGACCACCTCGCCGGCGCGAACCTCGAACGACACATCGGCGAAGCGCGGCGGGCTGCCGAGACCCTGCACCCTCAGAAGCACCCCGTCCGGATGCGTGCCGATCGCGCGCACCGAGGCCGTGTCGATGTTGCGGCCGATCATCATCCGCACGAGCTCGTCGCGCGTCAGGCCCTCCGTAGGCCGGGTGCCGACCGTCTTGCCGTCGCGCAGCACGGTCACCGAGTCGCAGATCTCGAAGATCTCGTCCATGCGGTGGGAGACGTAGATGCAGGCCACCCCCTGCGAGGTCAGCCTGCGGATCTGATCGAACAGCGTCTCCGTCTCCCTCTGGGTGAGGCTGCTGGTGGGCTCGTCGAAGATCAGCACCTTGGCGCCGCGGCCGATCGCCCCCGCGATCTGCACCATCTGCTGCAGGCTGATCGGCAGCGAGCCCACCGTGGCGTCGGGGTCCACGTCCGCCCCGATCGCCTCCAGCCAAGCCTTGGCCCGCCGGCGCATCTCGCCCCAATCCACCCAGCCTCTCCGGTTCGGCAGGTCCTCCAGGCAGAGGTTTTCGCCGACCGTCATGTTCTCGCAGAACAGCAGCTCCTGGTGGACGATGCTCACGCCGGCCTGCGAGGCCTGCATCGGGTTGGCGAAGCGCACCGGCCTCCCCTCGAGCAGGATGGTTCCGGAGTCCGGCTCGTAGATCCCGCTCAGGATCTTGCCCAGCGTGCTCTTGCCGGCGCCGTTCTCGCCCATCAGGGCGTGGCAGCTGCCGGGCGCCACGGCGACGGACGCGTGGTCCAACGCCTGCACGCCGGGGAAGCGCTTGCAGATCTCTCTGGCTTCGACGGCCCAGGTCTCCATGGGGATTCGGCGGGGGGCCTCCGCGCGGCCCCCCTCCCTCGCACTACTGCAGATACTTGGGGTCGACCTTGTCGAAGCCCCAGTCCTTGAGCTGCTTGGCCCAGTCCTTCAGCGTGTCCTTGGTCACGCGGACGAGCTGCATCTTGGTGATCTCGGGAACGTCCTTGCCGTACACCAGCTTGTCGACGATGATCTTCACCGACTCGTAGCCCCAGCGGTAGGTGGGCTGGGCCAGCAGCACCGGCGCGATGCCCTTCTCGACGTACGGCAGCTGCTCCGGCAGGCAGTCGACGGCCACGATCTTCACCTTGTTCGGGTCCAGGTTCAGCAGGCTCGGCGTGAACAGGGGCCAGCCGCCGACCATGGCCCAGGCGTTGATCTCCGGGTTGGCGTTCATCGCGTTCAGGACCTCCTTGGCGGCGTCCTGGGGCGACTCGATGTGGAAGAACACGCCGACGATCTTGACGCCCGGATACTTCTTGGCCTCGTCCTTCACGCCCTGCACGCGCTTCTGCAGGTTCGGGGCGTTCTGGTTTCCGGCCAGGATCGCTACGTTGCCCTTCCCGCCGATCACCTCGGCCAGCTCCTTCATCACGAGCTGCCCGGTCTCGATGTCGTCGACGCCGTAGAACGCGAAGCGCTTGGAGTTCGGCGCGTCGCTGTCGAACGTCATCACGGGCACGCCCTTGTCCACCGCCTCGTTGATGGCGTTGGTGACCTTCGCGGCGTCGCTCAGCGACATCAGCGCGGCGTCGGTCCCGTCGTTCACGGCCTGTTGCAGGCGCTTGGCCTGCTCCTCGGCGTTCTCGGTGGGCGGGGTGCGCCAGTCGATCTCGATCTGCACGCCGGTCTGGGCCGACAGCTCCTTGGCGGCGTCCTCTGCTCCCTTGCGGGCCGTTGGGAACACCGGGTTGTTGTCGCTCTTGGCGATCATCGTGATGCGGAGCTTGTCCTTCTTCCAGACGACGCCCTCCGCCTTCTGCGCGGGCTTGCCGGCTTCGCCGCCGGCCTGTTCGGTCTGCCCTCCGCCGCCCGAGCAGCCGGCCAGCACGAGGGCCAACGTCGCGAGGCCGGTCCACCCGGCCCAGGTTCGAATCTTCATCGTTCCAACCTCCTGTCCGTTCCTTCCGCCCTTCAGAGTCGGCCCTGGGTCAGGCGGGCGGAGCCGACCCTGGCGCTGACGCGGTCGAGCACGACCGCGATGATGATGGCACAGCCGATGATGATCCACTCGTATTCCTGGTTGATCTTCAGCGTGCGGATCGCCTGCTGGATGAGCGAGATCAGCAGGGCGCCGAGCATCGCGCTGATGGCGCTGCCCTTGCCGCCGGCGAGGCTCGCGCCGCCCACCACGGCCGAGGCGATCACGTACAGCTCGTAGCCCTGGGCGTCCGCGCTCTGCGCCGAGCCGAAGTAGCTCATGGCGAGGAACGCGGCGATGCCGGCCGTGAGGCCGGAGACCGCGTACACGATCACCAGAATCCGCTTGATCGGCACGCCGGAGTACTGGCTGGCGGTCAGGTTGCCCCCCACCGCGAAGATGCGCCGCCCGGTCACCGTGCGCGTCAGGAACAGCCAGCCCGCGACCGCCACGATCAGCATCGCGATGACCGGCACCGGCGTCACGCCCTGCGCGAAGCCGAGCGGCGCCTTGGCGAACTGCGTCAGCGAGGTCGGCACCAGGATGCTCAGCGCGTTGCTCAGCACGAACGCCACGCCGCGGAAGATCCACATCGTGCCGAGGGTGATGATGAACGGGTGCACCCCCAGGGCCGTGATCAGGAAGCCGTTCAACAGGCCGGCCGCGAGACCGATCCCGAGGCACAGGCCCATCGCCACCCACACCGCGCCCGGCGCAGGCTGCGTGACGATCGGATACATCTTCGAGAGAACCATCGCCGTGAGCACGCCCGAGAGAGCGTAGGTCGAGCCCACCGACAGGTCGATGCCCGTGGTGATGATCACCATCGTCATCCCCACCGCCATGATCGCGAAGAAGCTGGCGAACGTGGCGACCTGCATCAGGGTCTGCGGGTTGAGGAAGTTGTTCACCATCTGCCCGGTGGCACGGTCCTCGTGGGAGCCGCCGAAGAGCGTGAGGATCGTGCCGAGGAGCAGGATCACGGCCACCAGCCCGAACTGCTGCGAGCCGAGGATGACCGACAGCGCGCGCCGCATGGCGCCATTCTATCCCCAGGTTCCCCGCCCATGCTCCGGCGACGCCAACCATGGTGCACAATGGGCGCCGTGGATCGTCGGACCTTCCTCCGCACGGCCGCCGCGACCGGCGTCGCCTGCGTGCTGCGGCTCCCCTCGCTGGGCGGCCCGCCTCCGTCCGACGGACGCAGGGAACGCCCCATGGCCAAACGCAAGCTGTACATCTGGAACGGGATCGACCGCCGCGCGACCGAGAAGGACCTGAAAGCCCGCTACGGAATGCTGAAGAAGCGCGGGCTGGACGGCGTGTTCATCTCCGGCGGAACCGACGACCGCGAGTTCGACGTGCTGAAGACCCTCGGCATGGAGGTCCACACCTGGATGTGGACCACCAACCGCGGCGACGCGTGGATCCGCGAGCACCACCCGGACTGGTACATGGTGAGCCGGACGGGCAGGTCCTGCTTCGACAAGCCGCCCTACGTGGACTACTACCGGTGGGTGTCGCCCGTCATCCCCGGCGTGCGGCGCTATCTGGTGGAGAGGGTCGGCGAGCTCGCCGCGCATCCGGCCGTGGACGGGGTGCACCTGGACTACGTGCGCTATCCGGACGTGATCCTCCCGAGGGCGCTCTGGAAGGACTACGGCCTCGACCAGACCGAGGAGCTTCCGGACTACGACTTCTGCTACTCCGAGCACACGCGGCGCGCCTTCCGCGAGGTCGACGGAAGGGACCCCCTCGACATCAAGGACCCCGCGCACGACCAACCGTGGCTGCACTTCCGGTACGACTCGGTGACCAGGCTCGTCGGAGAGCTGGCCCAGGAGGCGCGGCGGCACGGCAAAAGGATCACGGCGGCCGTCTTCCCCACGCCCAACCTGGCGCGCAAGATCTGCCGGCAGGACTGGGACAAGTGGCCGCTGGACTTCGTCTGCCCGATGATCTACCACTCGTTCTACGAGGAGACGGTGGACTGGATCGGGGAGTCCGTGCTGGAGGACATCCGCGCGGTCGATTTCCCGGTCGTGGCCGGGCTGTACATGCCGGCGTTCCGCACGCTCGCGGAGTTCGAGCAGGGGGTCCGGCTGGCCTTCCGCCGGGGCGCTGCGGGCGTCTCGCTGTTCGGCGGCGTGGACGACGCGCACTGGGAGATCGCCGACCGGGTGCGCTCCGAGTTCGCCTGAGAAAAGGGATGGGAAAAGACGAGGACCCCCCGCGAACGGGGGGTCCGAAGGCATGTTCGCCGGATCGGAAGCAGGTTCAGGCCTTTTTCCGGCGGCGCGCCAAGGCGGTCGCCAAGCCGGCCGCGCCGATGGCCATCGTGAACGGCTCGGGAACCGGGATGCTCGTGCCTCCGAAGTTCTCGGTGACGATGTCCTGGCTCCGCGGACCCTGGCCGCTCCACGCGTGGTTGAAGCGGACGGCCGTGTCGGAGTTGCTGCCCGCTACCGTAAGGTAGTGGTTCATGACCGTCAGGGCGTTGGCCGAGGCGCTGTTGATCACGAGACCGCCGTCCATCAGCTTCCAAATCGCCAGCTGGAACCCGGCGGCATCCTCGTTGGCGTTGTACGTGTTCGAGCCGATGGTGATGCCGGTGCGGTTCACGCCGAAGGTCTGCACGAGCCAGCCGACGGGTCCGGTGATGGTGGTCTGCGTCACCGTCATCGGATCGATCAGGTTGTCGCCGGGCGACAGGCAGTAGCCGATGAACGTGGCGCCGCCGAGGAACGTGTTGGTCGTGTCCTTGAAGAACAGCTCACCAGCCACGGTCGCCGACGCATTTCCGGCGTTGGCTCCGACGCTCGGGGTGATGGTGACGTTCAGCTTGTCCCCCGTGCCGAGGAAGTCCAGAATGACCGCCTGGGACAGGGGCGCGAGGGCGATGGCGGCCAGAGCCGCCGCGATCAGTTTCTTCATGTTGCTGCGCATCCTCCTTTACGATGCTTCGATCCGGCCTCCGAGCGGGCTCGGCACCTTCACGAGGCCCAGTATACGCGACCTTTGAACCTGCGTGAATGTTCCCTGCCCAAAACAGGTATTCCTACTTGCTCCCAAGGGCGCAAAATGCCGTTCACAGCTCCCCGCAGGTTCAAGGGAGGTTGGATTCGCGAAGTTCCGCCGTCGGGACCTTCGGGACCAAGGCCCCTCCGCCGGTCTGCGGAGCCGGGGCTCGGGGCGCGCCCGGCGCGCGTCCGCTGCATCCGTCGCGAACTCCGAGGCCGCCGCTTCGTTGACACCGCCAGCGCGGAACCGGCAAAATCCCCGCGAAGCCGCATTGGAAGGCAGCGCAGCCATGGCCAAGAAACAACTGAAGATCGCTCTGATCGGCTACCAGTTCATGGGAAAGGCGCACAGCAACGCCTACCGCCAGGTGGCCAAGTTCTTCGACCTGCCCGTGGAGCCGGTCATGAAGACCCTCTGCGGGCGCAACGAGGAGCGGGTGAGGGCCGCCGCCGAGCACCTCGGGTGGCAGGGATACGCCACCGACTACCGGCAGGTGCTGGACGACCCCGAGATCGACATCGTGGACATCGCCACCCCCGGCAGCAGCCACTGCGAGATCGCCGTGGCCGCGGCCAAGGCCGGCAAGCACGTGTTCTGCGAGAAGCCGATCGGCAACACGCTGGACGAGGCCCGGAGGATGCTGGAGGCCGTGAAGGCCGCCGGCGTCAAGCACGCCGTGTTCCACAACTACCGCAAGGCGCCCGCGGTGGCGCTGATCAAGCGCATGATCGACGAGGGCCGCCTGGGGACCATCTACCACTGGCGCGCGGTGTATCTGCAGGACTGGATCATCGACCCGAACTTTCCGCTCGTGTGGCGCCTGGACAAGGAGGTCGCCGGCAGCGGCTCGCACGGCGACCTCGGCGCGCACCTGATCGACCTGGCCCGCTTCCTGGTCGGCGAGATCGAGGAGGTCAGCGGCCTGATGCACACGTTCATCAAGAAGCGGCCGCGGTCGGCGGGGGCGGACGGAAAGCTGGGCGCCGCCGGAGCCGTGGAGGGCGAGTTGGCCGACGTCACGGTGGACGACGCCTCGCTGTTCCTCGCCCGGTTCCGCAACGGAGCGCTGGGCACGTTCGAGGCCACGCGGTTCGCCCAGGGCCGCAAGAACCACAACAAGTTCGAGATCAACGGCTCCAAGGGATCGGTGGTGTGGTGCATGGAGCGGATGAACGAGCTGGAGTTCTACGACGCGACGGATCCGGAGGGCCTGCAGGGGTTCCGCACGATCCAGGCCACGGAGAATTCCCACCCGTACATGGAGGGCTACTGGCCCGTCGGACACATCATCGGCTACGAGCACACGTTCATCAACCTGGTCGCCGACGCCCTGAGGGCGATCGCCGAGGACCGCAACCCCAGCCCCGACTTCGTGGACGGCTACGAGAACCAGCGCGTGCTGGACGCCGTCGAGCGCAGCCACGATTCGAAGTCCTGGGTCGCCCTCTGAGGGTTCGTCGCCGAAAGCGGGGCGGGCCTCCCCTGCGGGAGGCCCGCCCCGTTCTCCTGGGGTCGCTCTCCGTCTACCCGCGGGGGGACGCGGCCTGGGCCACGCTCTCCGCTCCGGAGGACGAGGATCCGCCCATCCAGCCCAGCACCGGACCGACGAACAGGAACAGCCCGATCACGCCGGCCGCGCAGATCGCCGCCGCCAAGCCCGCACCGGTGCGCAGGGGCGCGATCGGCTGGTCGGCCTCGGCCTCGTCCGCGACCCAGGCGGCCTTCACCAGCGCCAGGTAGTACGCCACGCTCACGACGGACGCCACGGCCAGAACGATCGCCAAGGGAGCCAATCCGGCCGCCAAGGCGTCGCGGAAGATCAGCAGCTTCCCGACGAACCCGCTCGCCCCGGGCACGCCGATCAGCGACCAGACGCACAGCAGCAGCACCGAGGCCGCGAACGGCGACCGCTGCCACAGCCCGTTCAGGGCGCTGAGCCCCGTGGACTCCCTTCCGCCCCTGGCGGCCAGAGCGATCACAGCGAACGCGCCCACCGTCATGAAGTTGTAGCTGGCCAGATAGTAGAGGAGCGTGGCGTCCGAAACCGCCTCCGGCGCCTTGAAACGAGCCAGCAGAGCCACCAGGAGGTACCCGGCGTGCGAGATGCTCGAGTACGCCATCAGTCGCTTGGCGTCCTTCTGCACCAACGCCGCGAGGTTGCCCACCACCATCGTGAGGATGGCCACCCAGAACAGCGGCGGCAGCCACAGGCCGACCATCGGCTGGCAGGCGTCCAGCACGCGGTACAACATCGCGACGGCGGCCACCTTGCTGCCGGCCGCCATGAACGCCGTGATGTTGGTCGGCGCGCCCTGGTACACGTCCGGCGTCCACTGATGGAAGGGAACGAACGCGCTCTTGAACGACAGGCCGACCAGGATCAGCGCCAACCCCACCCCCAGCAGCGACCGGCCGACCTCGAACCCGGAGGTCCAGACTTCGGCCACCCGCCCGAGGTGCAGAGAGCCGGTGGCGCCGTAGAACAGCGCGATGCCGTACAGCAGGAACGCGCTGGCGAACGCGCCCAGCAGGAAGTACTTGAGCGCGGACTCCTCCGACTTGGCCTCGCGCCGGCTGAGCCCGGCCAAGACGTACAGGGCGACCGAGAGCAGCTCCAGGCCGACGAACAGCGTCACCAGATTCCGGCTCGTCGCCATCACCATCCCGCCGGCCGTGGCCCACAGCATCAGCGGGTACGACTCGCCGAACAGGATCCGCTTCTCCCTCAGGTAGCCCTCGCTGAACAGCACGGACAGAAGGCACGCCGCGACCATCAGCACCTGCACCACCGAGCCGAAGCGGTCCCTCAGGAACGTGCCGGCGAGGATCTCCTTGGCCGGCTCGCCCGCCTGCACCGCCGCCAGCACTCCCGCCGCCAGCAGGCCGACCACGGTGACCCCGACGATCGCCGCGTTGCTCCGCTTCGGGCGCAGCATCTCGAGCGCCAGCGCCACGATGCCGGCGACCACCACGACGATGATCGGGCTCAGCGCGAGCCAGTCGAGGTCCTGAGGGATCGGGAAACGGAAGCGGTCAGGCACGGGGTTGCTCCTTGGCTGTGGGTTCGTTCGCGGCGGGCCCCGCCAGCGGATAGTGCTTCTCGGCCGGGGCGATCACCTCGCCGTAGGCGGGCGGAACCACGAGGGCCTCGCGGGTGCGGGGCTCCACGCGGACCAGGTTGCCCTTCGGGTCGATCTCCGTCTCCAGGTTGCGCCAATCCGGCCGCTGGCCGACGGGGTTCAGGGCCATCATCCGCGCGGCGTGCAGGCTGGCCTCCATCGGCTTGGTGAAGGTGGAGGGCACCAGACCGCCCCAGAAGACGAACACCACGAACACCATCACCAGCGCGACCTCCCACGGCTTCAGGTCCTTCAGGCGCCGGTTCTCCGGGTTGGTGATCGGGCCGTAGAACATCTTCTGGAACATCCAGAGCAGGTAGACCGCCGCCAGGATCACGCCGGCCGCGGCGAGCACGGCGTAGGCCGGGTTCAGGCCGAAGCGCCGCGCGAACGAGGCCTCGAACGAGCCCATCAGCGACAGGAACTCTCCCACGAACCCGTTCGTGCCGGGCAGCCCTACGCTGGACAGCATGACGATCAGGAACAGAGCCGCGTACACCGGCATCTGCGCCTTCAGCCCGCCGTAGTCCTTGAACAGCCGGGTATGCCTCCGCTCGTAGATCAGACCCACCAGAAGGAACAGCGCGCCCGTGCTGATGCCGTGGTTCAGCTGCTGGTACGCGCCACCCACCATGCCGGTCGGCGTGAGCGAGAAGATGCCGAGCAGCACGAACCCCATGTGGGCCACCGACGAGTAGGCGATCAGCCGCTTGACGTCCGGCTGGACGGCGGACACGGCCGCGCCGTAGAGGATGCCGATCACCGCCAGCGCGCACAGGATCGGAACCTGGTTGGCGATCACGTCCGGGAACAGCGGCAGGCAGAACCTTAGGAACCCGTAGGTTCCCATCTTCAGCAGCACGCCGGCCAGGATGATCGACCCGGCGGTCGGCGCCTCGGTGTGCGCGTCCGGCAGCCACGTGTGCAAGGGGAACGCGGGGCACTTCACCAGGAACGCCACGGCGAACGCCCAGAACACCACGGCCTGCGTCTGCAGCGCCCCGGCCCAGAGCCTGCCGCTGGCCACCTCGCTCTGGATGTCCAGGATGCTGAACGACCAGGCGCCCGTGGCCTGCTCGTGCAGCTTCGCCAAGGCCACCATGCCCACCAGCATGAAGATCGATCCGGCGAAGGTGAACAGGAAGAACTTCAGGCTGGCGTAGGCCCTCTTCTCGCCGCCCCAGATCGAGATGAGGAAGTACATCGGGATCAGGGACGCCTCGAAGAACGTGTAGAAGAGGATCATGTCCAGCGAGACGAACACGCCCAGCATGGCCGTCTCCAGCAGCAGGAGGAACACCATGTAGGCCTTGGTCCGCTCGCGGACGTACACGCTGAACCAGGCGGAGAGGAAGGTGAGCAGCGTCGTGAGCAGGATCAGCCAGATGCTGATGCCGTCGACGCCGAGCCGGTAGTGGATGCCGGCCTGGGGCAGCCACGGCACGAACTCCACCATCTGGAAGTGGTAAGTGCCGCCGTGGAAGCCGGCCAGAACCCAAAGCGACACGAGGAACGTCGCCACCGTCGTGCCGATCGCGAGGGTGCGGTGCAGCCCGGCGGCCTCGCGCGGGGTCGCCAGCGTCAGCAGAGCCCCCAGCAGCGGCAGGAAGACCAGCAGGCTCAGCACTCCGAAGCCGGTCGCTTGCTCGACCATCAGTTCCCTCCTCCGATGCGCATCAGGACCGCCACCATGTACGCGAGCAGGGCCACCGCTCCGGCGAGCATCAGCAGCGCGTACGAGCGCACGAAGCCCGTCTGGATCGCCTTCAGCCCCCGGCCGATCTGGCACGCAAGGACGCCGAGCCCGTTGGCCACTCCGTCGATCAGGCCCGCGTCGAAGCCCTTCCACAGGGCCGTGGCGACCATGTCGCCGCCCTGCACGCCGGTGTTCACCACCAGGTCGTCATAGCCGAACTGGCGGGCCGCCCACCGTCGGAACGGGTGCCACGCGGCCTCGTCGAAGCCCTCCCTGGACGGCAGGCCCCTTCGGTACACGATCCAGCCGTAGAGGATGCCGAGGGCCGCCGCCCCGATGGACAGGGCCAGCAGGGGGATTCCGTGCGGGTGGTCTTGGATCGTCCCCTCCGGCAGAAGCTGGAGACCGGGGTACTGCAGGAACTCCTTGAGGCCGGCCCAGTGCTGCAGGCCCCAGCCCCCGACCACGCTCAGCACGGCCAAGACCACCAGCGGGAAGGTCATGCTGGGCGGCGCCTCCTTCGGCCGGTGGGACGCGTCGAGCTCGTGGTGGTGCTCCTCCGGCTCCGCACGCGCCGCCAGCTCCTCGTCCGTGTAGAAGAAGCCGTGCGGGTCCTCGTGCGCGTGGCCGTGCCCTGCGGAGCCATGTCCTGCGGCCTCATGCCCGATGCCGTGGTGGCCGTCGCCGTGGGCGTGCGCGTGCGCCGGCTGCAGCCTGCGCCATCGCTCCTCGCCGCCGAAGAACGTCAGCACGGTGAGGCGCGTCATGTAGGCGGCGGTCAGAGCGGCCGTGATCAGGCCGATCCACCCTGCCCACACGGCGACGCTCGCCGCGGCGTGGCGGCTGCCCAGAGCCCCGCCGAGGATCGCCTCCTTGCTGAAGAAGCCGGCGAACGGCGGCACGCCCGCGATCGCGAGGTACCCCAGGAACATCGTCCAGCAGGTGATGGGCAGGTACTTGCGCAGGTTGCCGTAGTTGCGCAGATCCTGGTTGTGCGCCATCGCGTAGATCACGGCGCCCGAGCCGAGGAACAGCAGCGCCTTGAAGAACGCGTGCGTGGCCACGTGGAACATCCCCGCCCAGTACACGCCCGCTCCGCAGGCGATGAACATGAACCCGAGCTGGGAGACCGTAGAGTACGCCAGCACCTTCTTGATGTCCGTCTGCCCGAAGGCCACCAAGGCCGCGAACAGCGCGGTGAACGCGCCCACGGCCGCCACGACCGCGCTGGCCACCGGCGACAGGACGTAGAAAATGTGCATCCGGCTGACCAGGTACACGCCGGCGGTCACCATCGTGGCGGCGTGGATCAGGGCGGACACGGGCGTGGGGCCTGCCATGGCGTCCGGCAACCAGAAGTACAGCGGGAACTGCGCGGACTTGCCGCAGGCGCCGACGAACAGCAGCAGCGCGATGGCGGTGGCCAGCTCCGGCCGGTCGGCCAGGTACGTCGCGGCCCTGGGCAGGATGAAGCCGAAGTCGAGCCAGCGGCCGCCGGTCTGGGCCTCGGGGACGCTCGCGGCGATGCACACCAGGATGAGGAACATCCCGAGCATGAAGCCCCAGTCGCCGATGCGGTTCACGATGAACGCCTTGTTCGCGGCCTTGGCGTTGGCGAGGTCCCTGTACCAGAAGCCGATCAGCAGGTAGCTGCACAGGCCGACCCCTTCCCACCCCACGAAGAGCAGAGGCAGGTTGTCGGCCGTCACCAGCACCAGCATGCACACGACGAACAGGTTCATGTAGGTGAAGAACCGCGTGTAGTCGCGGTCCTCCGCCATGTAGCCGGTGGCGTACAGATGGATCAGCGCGCCGACGCCGGTCACCACCAGCACCATCAGCAGCGAGAGGCTGTCCACACGCGCGGCGAAGTCGACCTTGAGCGCGGCCAGGTCGATCCACGGAGCCAGCACGACCGTGCGCTCGGTGCCCGCGCCGGCCTCGAGGTGCGCCTGCAGCACGGCGACGCCGAGCAGGAAGCCAACGGCCACCGGCAGGACCGCAAGGAAGCCCATGACCTTCTT
>CALGMO010000072.1 GCA_937961665.1 uncultured Fimbriimonadaceae bacterium | reverse complement strand
CCCAGCGGGTCCGCCGGCGCGCCCTGGATCAGGAAGTCCAGCCCCTCGAGCACCCTGCCGGTCGGGTCGCCGGCCCGGCGGTACACGATCTCGCCGATCTGCACCTTCTTGCCGGCGTCCATCCACGGGAAGTAGATGCGGGTGGGCAGGCCGCCGAACGCGCTGGAACCGCCCACGTAGAACTGGGCGACGCCGGGTCTGTCCCAAGACTGACGGAAGACGGCCGGAGCCGTCAGCACCTGCACCGCCCACTGCCCGGAGGCCTGGTACAGCGCCCGCAGAGCCCGGCCGGACCCGTCGACGGTCGTTGGGGCGGCCGCGCCGGGCAGCATCAGATCGATCTGCAGGCCGTTGCCGGGGTCTCCGTCCCGGTCCCGGAAGGTGACCAGTCCCAGCGACTTGTCCACAGAGAAGGAATCGGGGTGCACGGTGCCGCCCGTCTCTAGGTCCACCAGCCCGAAGTCGCGGTTCTCCGCCGTGGCGCCGAACGGCACGGGGAAGCCGGGGTTGGGCCTGCCGTCCGGTCCACTCATGCCCTGCACCGCGAGGCCGCCGACCACCAGCTTGTGCCACGGCTCGTTGGCGGGCGGGACGCGGAACTCCTCGCGCAGGATGCGCCAGTCGAGCACGTCGTAGTTCACCCTCGCGGTCAGCGGGACGACCCGTCCGCGGCCGACGCGCACGGTGGCGTTGTAGGCCGCGGGGTTGAACAGCAGGACCCCCAGGGTCGTGTCCAGCAGCTGGTACTCGTAGGGGTCGCCGGAGAAGCTGCCGACCCGGTCGAAGAGCCGAGAGAGCCGGATCGTGTCCCACTCCACCGCGGCGAGCGACTCGCCGCTCTGCAGGCCGGCGAAGTCCGAGAACGGGAACGAGGCGAAGCCGCCGTCGGGGTCGGGCGCGACGGGCCCTACGTTGACGTCCACGATGTCGCGCGCCCGCAGGCCGGAGCCGTCGCGGACCCACGCGGTGAAAGCCAGGCGGTACGTCCGCGGCTTGACGGTGTCGCGGGGGACGTACAGGGTCGCCGAGTCGGAGTCCCACTCGTCGACGAAGTACTCGTAGTCCCTCGCGCGGAACGACGGTTCGCCCTCGCGCTTGCTGAGGTCCGGCCCGTAGACCTGGAAGAACTCCACGTACTGCGGGCTGAAGACCACCGGTGCGAACTGCAGCACCATCAGTCCGCCGTACAGCGAGCCCACCGGGCGGGGAGCCGGCACGCGCCCTCCCTCGCCGATCACGCGCCGGACGACGTTCGGTCCGCTCAGGTACGACCAGTGGCCCAGGGCGTTCCCGTCGCCGTCGAGCACCTGGCCGTCCGGGTCGATCGCCGCCGCCACCGGCCCGAGGTCTCCCTCGCGGCGCGCGCTGTCGGCCACGATCGCGATGCCGGACGGGCTCCAAACGTAGTTGACCGGCAGGATCATCTCGGGCAGGCGGTCCGGCCGGCCCTTCAGCCGCTCGCTCTCGCTCCGCGCCAGCGAGGCGGCCACCGACGCGTCGCGGGTGTTCCGCAGGATCCTCAGACCGCCGGGGAACGTCTGCAGGATGGCGAGGATCCCGATCAGGAACACCACCATCACCACGAGCACCTCGACGAGGGTCGTTCCCGCGGTTCGATTCCAGCGTTTCATCATGTCAACTCCGAAGGGTCGGTGCCGCCGTCCTCCGGGCTACGGCATCACGCGCCAGGAACGGTTGAACACGTCGTTCGAGTCGTACGGCCGCGCCGATCCGCCCAGGAACAGAACGAGGTCCCTCTTCTGGTGGGTCGGAACGCCGTCCTGCAGCTCGCGGAAGAAGCTGTTCCAGGTGACGACGGTGGACTCGGGCGGGTCCTCGTAGCCCAGCTGCCTCGGGTCGTCGTTCAGGCTGCCGCCCGTGAGGCCCCACTGGGTCCAGAACAGCGCGTAGCGCAGCTCCGGCCGCTGCCCCCCGCCCGGAACGTCCGTGAGGGCGATGTCGTAGCCGCTGACCAGATAGTAGTGCGGAGCGGCGTCGGGATCGTTCGTCACGCCGTTGGGAGTGGCCCACCCGTCCTCGGGGCCGAAGGCTTGGCGGGCGTTGGCGAAGTCGTCGCTCGAGTCGACCGTCCCGTCGCCGTTCAGGTCGAGGATCGGGGCCGATCCGACCGTCCGCGGGTCTTGGTTGGGCCAGACGGCCGGGCTGGTGGCGGTGAGGCCGGCGCGCGCGTACGACGGCTGGAGCGTGCGGATGGAATCCACGCGGCGGGGGTACAGGAACCCGCGCAGCTTGTCGGCCGGAACGATCTGCCCAGCCAGAGGGCCGCTGTCGTACAGCGTGGCGTAGCCCAGGATGGCCGGCGGATAGCCGCCCTGGTCCACCCGATAGAGCTGCAGCGCCGTCCGGAGGGCGTTCATGTTGCTCAGGTCCGAGTTTCGGTAGGCAGAGTCCTTGGCCCGCGAGTAGACCGGAAAGGCGATGGCGGCGAGCACCGCGATGATCGCGATCACCGTCAGCAGCTCGAGCAGCGTGAAACCTTGTCTCCGAAGCATAAGCGCACACTCCGACCTTCGGCGTCTTTGACGACGCCGAATTCCCTCTTGTTCCCCGTTCACTTCAGTCCAGCCCACTCCTGGTAGCGCTCCACGAGGGCCCACAGGGGGCCTTGGAACACGGTCGCGGCGATGGCGCCCAGCGCCAGGTACGGGCCGAACGGAATCATCGTCGGTTCTACCTGAAACTCCTCCTCCTCCAAAGCGCCCTCGGGGTCCTCGCCGAACCACCACCGGTACACCCTCGGCAGGAACAGGCCGACGATGTCGATCCCCAGCAGGTAGCCCAGACCGGACCGCAGGATCGAGCCGTACGACTCCGGCTCCCAAGGCGGCTCCTCGCCCGGCGTCTCCTCCCCTTCCTGCTCGGGTCGGCGTCGGAGGAGGACTTGGAGCGCCCCCAGCACCGCGCCCGCCACGACGGCCAGACCGAACCCCATCAGCGCGCTGGCGGGAAACAGCACGGCCCCGATGCCGCGAGCCATCTTGATGTCGCCGTGGCCCATCGCGTCCTTGCCGAACACCGCGCGCCCGAACAGCAGGATCAGCCAGATCGCCGCCGTCCCGACGATCCACCCGGCCAGCGCGCTCGGCATCCCCCACGTGCTCGCCTCCGGCCTGCCCGCCCAGTACAGCCACGCGTTCCAGCCGATGCCCACCAGGGCGAGGAAGGCGTTGACCGAGTCCGGGATGATGTACAGCTCGAAGTCGATGAACACGATCGCGACCAGCGTGGCGGACGCGAGCGCGTAGGCGACCGCCTTGGCAGGGTCGAAGCCCGCGACCAGATGCTGGTGCCACAGCAGGGCGAACAAGGCCCCCGTCAGCAGCTCGACGAGCATGTAGCGGGGGTGGATCCGCACGCCGCAGTGGCGACAACGGCCGCGAAGAGCGAGCCAGGAGAGGATCGGGAACAGGTCCGGCACGCCCAGCGGGTGCCTGCAGGCCGGGCAGAAGCTCTGTCTAGGCTCGGAGAGCGACATCCCGCGGGGCACGCGGTAGATCACGACGTTCAGGAAGCTGCCGATGCAGGCGCCGATGAGAAAGCCGAGGATCCACGTCCATGCCGGAAATCCAACGACGCTTCCCTGCTCCGCCCCCATCGCTCCTCCTGAAGCGGCCGGCCCGGACTCCCCTTCCGGGCCGGCCGCCGCACGCCGAGGCTACTCGCCGGCGTCCATGCCGCCGCCGGCCCCGCCGCCCGACATTTTCTCGATGGCGCTCGCCAGCGGCAGGAACATCGAGATGACGATGAAGCCGACGATGAAGCCCAGGCTCACGATCATGATCGGCTCCAGCGCCGCCGTCAGCGAGGCGATCTGCGAGTCGACCTCGGACTCGTAGAAGTCCGCGATCTTCTGCAGCATGTAGTCCAGCGAGCCGGCCTCCTCGCCGACGCCGATCATGTGAACCACCATCGGCGGGAACAGCCCCGAGGCCTCGAGCGGGTCGCCGATGCGGTCTCCCTCGCGGATGCGCGCGCGGGCCTCCAGCACGGCGTCGGACATCACGGAGTTGCCCACCGTTCCCGCAACCGTCTCCATGGCCTGGAGGATCGGCACGCCCGAGGTCAGCAGCGTGCCCATCGTGCGGCTGAACCGCGCCATGCAGATCTTGTGGTGGAGCTTGCCGAACACCGGAACCTTCAGCTTCAGACGGTCCGCCACCCGCCGCCCGAACCGGGTGCCGGTGAACAGCCGCCAAGCGATGACGATCGCCACGATCGACAGCACCACCACCGGGCCGCGCTTGGTGATCAGGTTCGAGAGGTCGATCAGGAACTGCGTCGGAGCCGGCAGCTCCTTGCCCACACCCAGGTCGCCCAGGATGTTCACCCACTGCGGAACGAACCACGCCACGAGGAATCCGGTGATGCCGATGGCCATCGTGGCGACCAGCACCGGGTACGTCATGGCCGACTTCACCTTTCGGCGGAGCTCGACGTCCTTCTCCAAGAACTGGGACAGGCGCTGCAGCGACTCCTCCAGCACGCCGCCCACCTCTCCGGCGCGGATCAGACCGATGAACAGGCTGTTGAACGCCTTGGGGTGCCGCTGCATCGCCCGGGAGAGGCTCTCGCCCGACTCGACCCGCTGGCCCAAGTCCTGGATGATGCGCCGGAGCTTCGCGTCCTGCGTCTGCTGGCCGAGGACGTCCAGACAGCGGACCAGAGACACGCCCGCATCGACCATCGTGGAGAACTGCCGGCAGAAGATCGACAGGTTGGTGAGCTTCACGCGGCCGGGGCTGCGGAACTTCGCGCTCTTGGCCTTGATCATCGTCACCTCGGTGAGGATCAGGCCCTGCTCTTCGAACCGCTTGCGGAGGATCTCCTCGCTCTCGGCGTCGGCCGTGCCGCGCTGGATGGCTCCGGACTCGTCTCGGTAGGCGTAGCTGTAGATGGGCATGGCGGGCTCCTATCGCCTCAGCGCCGTCCGGGCGGCATGCCGGTCTGCTGGGGCGTGCTGATCATCTTCTTCAACTCGTCCACGTTCTGGGCGCGCTGCATGATGTCCTCCAGTTTGACGTAGCCCCGCAGGTAGAGGTCCCGCAGGCACTGGTCCATGGTCATCATGCCGAACTGCCCGCTGGTCTGGATGACCGACGGAATCTGGTGCGTCTTGTTCTCCCGGATCAGGTTCCGGATGGCCGGGGTGGCGATCATGATCTCGGTGGCCGGAACGCGGCCGGGGCCGGAGGCCCGGGGCAGAAGCTGCTGGGAGATGATCGCCTGGATGTTGTTGGCCAGCTGGATGCGGATCTGCTCCTGCTGGCCCGGAGGGAACACGTCGATGATGCGGTCGATCGATTCGGCCGCGTTGTTCGTGTGCAGGGTGGCGAACACCAGGTGCCCCGTCTCGGCGGCCGTGATCGCCAGGGCGATCGTCTCGGTGTCGCGCATCTCGCCGACCAGCAGCACGTCCGGGTCCTCGCGGAGGCTCGCGCGGAGCGCGTTCGCGAACGACCTCGTGTCCGCGCCGAGCTCGCGCTGGTTGATCAGGCTCAGCTTGTGCCGGTGCAGGTACTCGATCGGGTCCTCGATGGTGATGATGTGCACCGCGCGGGAGGTGTTGATGCAGTCGATCATCGCGGCCAGCGACGTCGACTTGCCCGATCCGGTCGGTCCCGTCACCAGCACGAGGCCCCGCGGCCGCTCCGTGATCGTCTCGAGGATCGGCGGAAGGTTCAGCTCGCGGACCGTCGGGATGCGGTCCGAGATCAGTCGGAAGGCGGCGGCCAGCGCGCCGCGGTCGCGGTAGTAGTTGACGCGGAACCTCGCGCGCCTCGGCAGGGCGTACGAGAAGTCCAGCTCGAGCGTCGATTCGAACTTGTGGATCTGCTCGTCGGAGAGGATGTCGTAGAGCATCCTCTGCAGGACATGCGGCGTGAACTTCTCGAAGTTCAGGCGGATCAGCGAGCCGTCGACGCGCACCACGGGCTCGGAGTCCGTGCACACGTGCAGGTCGGAGGCGTTCCGATCCACGACGATGTGCAGCAGCTCGTCGATGTGGAGGTCCTCGATCGGGATCGGGTCGCCAGTCTGCTCCTTGGGCGCGGCGGTCGCCGCCGCCTGGGCGCCCTGCGGCGCTCCTGCGATGAACGGTTTCGGTTCCAGCGGGTTCATGTTCGGTTTCTCTCTCCGGTTCGAGGCTAGAAGCCGGCCGTGAAGACCACGCGCCGCACCTCGGCGGGGTCGGTGATCCCGAGGAGCGCCTTGCCGAGGCCGTCCTCGCGCAGCTCCTTCATGCCGTTCGCCTTGGCCGCCTCCTTGATATCGGCCAGCGGGGCGCGCCTCACGACCAGCTCGGCGATCTCGGCGTTCATGATCATCAGCTCGTAGATGCCGATTCGGCCCTTGTAGCCGGTCTGGCGGCAGGCGTCGCACCCCACGGCGCGGTACAGGCGCACCACCTCGTCCGGATTGTCCATCGTCATGCCGAAGCGCCTCAGCTCGATCGCCTTCATCTCGTACGGCTCCTTGCACTCGTTGCACAGGCGCCGGCCGAGACGCTGGGCGAGGACGCCGATAACCGTCGCGGAGATCAGGTACGGCTCGACGCCCATGTCGATCATACGGATCGTGGCCGACGGCGCGTCGTTCGTGTGCAGCGTGGAGAGCACCAGGTGCCCCGTGAGCGACGACTCGATGGCGATCTCGGCGGTCTCCAGGTCGCGCATCTCGCCGACCATGATGATGTCCGGGTCTTGGCGCAGGAAGGCGCGCAGGGCCGTCGCGAACGACAGACCGGCCTTGCGGTTCACCTGCACCTGGCTGATGCCCGGCAGCTGGTACTCGATCGGGTCCTCGACGGTCAGGATGTTCACCCCGATCGTGTTGAGCTTGTTCAGGACCGAGTACTGGGTGGTCGTCTTGCCCGAACCCGTGGGTCCCGTGCTCAGGAACATGCCGTTGGGCTGGCTGACGAGCTCCTCCAGCTGGGCGAGGTTCTCGTCGGTGAAGCCGAGCTTGTTCAGACCGATCATGACGCTCGACTTGTCGAGGATTCGCATGACGATCTTCTCGCCGAACGGGCACGGGATCGAGCTGACGCGCAGGTCGTACTCCTTGCCCTGCGCGCGGACCTCGATGCGGCCGTCCTGCGGGATGCGGCGCTCGGCGATGTTCATGTCCGCCATGATCTTCAGGCGGCTGATCAGCGGGGCCATCAGGTTCCGGGGAACCGACATGGCCTCCATGAGCACGCCGTCGATGCGGTACCGGACGCGCACCGACCGCTGCATCGGCTCCACGTGGATGTCGCTGGCACGGTCGTAGATCGCCTGCTGGATCAGGGCGTTCGCGAGGCGGATGATCGGAGCCTGCTCCGCCATCTTCTCGGCGTCCTGCTCCGCCATCTCCTCCTCGGCGATGTCGCGGCCTCGGGCCACCTGGGCGCCCGCGATCGCCGAGCGGATGTCGTTGCTCAGGTTCGGAGTCTGGGCGGCGGCCGCAGCGGGCGTGGGCTGGGCGGGCTCGGGCGTCGCCGCGCCGCCCGTGCTCGACGGGTAGGCCCTGCGGATGGCGTCCTCGATGGCCCCCGGCACCGCAAGGACGGGGATCACGCGGCATCCGGACACCATGCGCACGTCGTCCAGCGCCTGGATGTTGTTCGGGTTGGACATCGCCAGCCAGAGGTTCATGCCCTCCTTGCGCACGGGCAGCACGCCGTGCAGCTTGGCGATCCGCTCCGGAACGACGTTCACGGCGCTCGAGTCGATCTGCTGCATCCGGTCCAGGTCCACGAACCCCAGGCCCATCTCCTGGGCCCGGGCCTCGGTCACCTCCCGCTCGCCGACCATGCCCAGCTCGATCAGCACCCGACCGATGTCCGGGTTGTTGGTCTGCTTGGCGACCCTCTGGGCTTCCTCCAGCTGTTCCGGTTTCAGATAGCCTCGGTTCATCAAATACTGAACCATCGGCAATCGCTGTGCAGCCATCCTGTTTCTCCCGTTGCGCCGGTCCGAAGCGAGAGACGCGGAGCGCCCCTGCGCCGGACTCGCACGATGTTACCTACTCGCGCTCCGATACATCATCCAGACGGGGACTGCGCCGGAAAGGTTCGCGGAAGGAGGGGGTGCCGCTGGGGTAAAACGCCATCCCGGCCGACTTCAGGAGGAACCCCCTTGATCCGAGATCTCGTTCGCACCCGCATCGAAGAGGCGCTGCAGAGGCTGGCCCGGGAGGGCCTCGCCGCGGCCGCCTCGTTCCCGAGCCCCGAGGTCTCAGACACGCGCCAGCCCGAGCACGGCGACTACGCGTCCAACGTCGCCCTGCTGAACGCCAAGGCCGCGGGTATGCCCCCGAGGATCCTGGCCGAGCGGATCGCCGAGGCCCTGGCCGAGGCGCCGGAGTTCGAGGCCGTCGAGGTCGCCGGGCCTGGCTTCCTGAACTTCCGCCTGAAGCCCGAATCCGTCGCATCCTTCGTCGCAGAGGCGCTCCGCCGGGGGGACGGGCTGCCGAGGAGCCGGCACGAGGAGCCGCAACGGATCAACGTGGAGTTCGTCAGCGTCAACCCGAACGGTCCGATCACCGTGGGATCGGGGCGCGGGGCGGCCTTCGGTTCGGCGCTCTGCAACGTTCTGGAAGCCGCCGGGCACACCGTGCATCGCGAGTACTACATCAACGACGGAGTCAACTCGGAGCAGATGCGGCTGTTCGCGGAGTCGGTCCGCTCCCTCGCTCTCGGAGAACCCCTGCCGGACAAGGGCTATAAGGGCGACTACGTGCAGGCGGTGGCCGACCGGATCTCCGAGATGCTCAGCCGGCCGCTCGCGGAGGCGATCGATGGCCTGCGGACGGCCCTGGCCGGCGAGATCGACCCGTGGGAGCGCCGCACGCTCGAGCGCCGCTTGGCCACTCTGCTTCGGGTGGAGGAGCGCCGCGCAGCATCCGCCGACGCCGCCGGCTGCATCCGGGAGCTGTCCACGGAGGACCTGAAGCTCCTGTGCGAGACGCTCATGATCGAGCGCCAGCGCAGCGACCTGGCCGACTTCGGCGTCCGGTTCGACACGTGGTTCTCGGAGCAGTCCCTGCACGACGCGGGCGAGGTGGAGCGCTGTCTCCAGAGGCTGATCGACGCGGGCATCGCGGACACCGAGCCGTACCAGACGGTCCTCAAGCTCGGCAAGAACGGCGAGGTGCTGGAGTCCCAGAGGGTCGAGCAGGCGACGGGCGACGACGAGGACGACGGCGCGCCGCAGGGCGAGGCGGTTCAGCCGACCCTGTGGCTCCGCTCCACCCGCTTCGGCGACGACAAGGACCGCGTGCTGCGCCGCCGCGACGGCCGCCTCACCTACATCGCCAGCGACCTCGCCTACCATCTGGACAAGTTCAACCGCCCGTCCCAGGCCGACCGACTGGTGACGGTGCTCGGTCCGGATCATCACGGCTACATCGGGCGCCTCACGGCGGTGGTCGCCGCGCTGCTGCGCAAGCCCGACGGCGAGGACGCGGACCGCGAGGCCCTAGAAGAGGCCCGGCGGCGCCTGCAGGTTGTGATCTTCCAGATCGTCCGCTTCGTCAAGGAGGGCAAGCCCGCGCCGATGCGCAAGCGCGACGGCAACATCTACGCGCTCATCGATCTGATCGAGGAGCTGGGCCGGACGATGGCTCCCGAGGAGTCGCCGGAGCGCCAGAAGGAGGTCGGGAAGGACCTGGCCCGGTTCTTCTACCTGATGCGCAGCCACGACACCCACATGGACTTCGACATCGACCTCGCCACGAGGAGGTCGGACGAAAACCCCGTGTTCTACGTGCAGTACGCCCACGCGCGCGTCTGCTCCGTGCTGCGCAAGGCCGAGGAGGCCGGCTTCCACGCTCCGCTCCAACCGGAGCCGTCGGAGCTGGCGCTGCTGGCGCACCCGAAGGAGCTCGCACTGGTCAAGAAGATCGCCGACCTGCCCCACGAGGTGCGTCGCTGCGCCGAGGACTTCGGCGTCCACCGGCTGACCACGTACGCCGTGGAGCTCGCGAGGCTCTACCACGCGTTCTACGACACGTGCCGCGTGATCCAGCCGGAGGAACCGGCTCTCACCAGGGCCAGGCTGTCGCTCTGCGCGGCGGCCGCGCTCGGCCTGCGTAGGGCGCTGGGTCTGCTCGGCGTGTCCGCTCCGGAGCGGATGTAGCTCAGAGCTCCCGGTAGGGCGCGCACAGCGGATCGCCGATAACGATGTCCTTCCATTTCAGCACCGGCGACGCCATGTAGAAGCTCTCTGCCAGGTTGAACCCGGACGTGTAGCGGTCGAACAGGATGTCCGGCCGAGCGAGGGCGAACGTGAACGGCTCGCTGACGTAGCCCTTGACCCCGGTGACTCCCTGGGCGATCAGGTCGGCGACCAGGCTCTGCCAGTGGTCCTCCTTCTTGGCGAAGGTGTAGCCGCTGGTGGAGACGAACGTCTCGGCGATCGCTCCGGGATGGAAGCGCAGCCGACGGTAGGCGTCCTTGTCGAACGCCCCGTCGTTGCTGCCCCAGCTCACATAGCCCATCAGGGCCTCGCTCGGAGCGACGAACTTGCCGGTGGTCTCCAGCTGGGCTCGGAACCCCTTCTGCTCGAGGATCTCCTTGGCCTTGCCCATCAGCTCCTGGAGCGCCCCGTAGCCTCCCGACCGGCGGTTGTCCGCCTCGTCGAAGAAGAACAGGCCCTTGGCCGGGCGGGCGTTCACCGCGTTGTCCACCAGCCTCTTGCAGGTCGCCAGGTCCCAGCCGTCGAGGCGCGTCACCAGATAGAAGCCGAAGCGCGAGGAGTCGAAGCTCTCGTTCTTGGCGAAATAGGGGTTGACAGCCCTCTGGATGCTCTCCGGCTCAGGCTTGGTGATCGACAGCACCGGGAGGTCCATGGCCGCCAGGCGGCCGTCGACTGAGTATCCCCCCTCCCGAATCCGGATCGGCACGCCCCGGGTGAGCACGATGAAGTCGATGCGCCTGTCCAGAGACTTGATCTTCGCCCGAACCGGGTCAAGGAGCTTGGTGCGGAACTCGTCCGAACCGACCTCGTCCCGGACCGGCAGGTTCACACCCAAGGTGTGGTCCGCGGGAACTCCGCGACGGAGCGAGTAGTAGCGACCCAGCTCCACGCTCTCCGAACTCAGCGTGTTCACCACCACGAGCACGCGGTCCGCGTCGGGATGCGGCTTGGCGGACGCCGGAGCGCAGCCCGACAGCACCAGCGCGGCGAGAAGGCTAAGCACCTTTGCGACGCCAGACACGCCTCGGATACCTCCTGCGGATGCGGACCATGGCCCGACCGATCTCGCCGTACATCCTAGCCCGGGCCGCCGCACCCTTGACCAGACCCATCTTGTGCTCCTTGAACGTGTTGCTCACGCCGTGCAGGATCACCCTGCGCACGACGGCCTTCTGCCTCCGCGCGGCGGCGTTCAGGGCGACCTCGGCCCCCATGCGCAGCTCGGCCATCATGGGGACGGCCTCGAAGATCCGACGCCAGAGCGCCCGCTGGCCGCTGATGTACGGGCTGATCCACTGGGCGGTGTCGCTCCAGAACCTCCCTCCGCGAAAGACCCCGACGCACATGTCGCACTCTCCGCTCAGCACCGGAGCGACGATCGCGTCCAGATGGTGCGTCTGAAATCCGATCAGGTCCGCGTCGACGAACACCAGAAGGTCCGCGTCGGTGCTGGAGACGCCGGCGGACATCGCTCCGCCCTTGCCCACATTCCGAGGGAGGCGGACGACCCGCACGCCGTCGAACTGCCGGGCGACCTCGGCGGTGCGGTCCGTGGAGCAGTCGTCCACCACGATGACCTCGTCCACCGAGCGGGAGGCCACGACGGCCCGGAGGACTCCGCCGATCCTCTCGGCCTCGTTGTAGGCCGGCAGGATCACGGCGACCTTGGGGCGGTGGTTCGGAGGGCGCCCCGAGGGGTCTGGGTGCGGCTCCGACTTCGACGCGCTCATCCCACCAATCCGCGCCCTTCCAGACGCTGCCTGAGCTTCGACTCGATCCGCCAGCCCGCCCGGTTCCAGCCGCGCGCCAGGGCGCCGGCCAAGCCGGACTTCGGCCAGAGCCATCGGAGGTTGGCGTGCACGTGCTGGGGCTTCCACCGTCGCTTGTAAGGCTCGTCGCCCCGCAGGAAGTCGAAGGTGGACAAGCCCTCGACGATCGCCCGGCGGATCGTCGACGCGACCAAGAGGGTGCCGGGAGAGAGGCTCTTGGCCGCCGGATCGAATCCGCACTGGTAGAAGTAGCAGCTTCGGCCCATCGCCATGGCGTAGATCGCCCCCTTCGGCTCTCCGTCCACCTCCAGCAGACCCAGCCACAGCCAGCCCTCGCGGCTCGCGCGCTCCGCCCACTCCCTGTGGAAGGCGCGGGTTCGCTTGCCGACGAACGCTCCGGGGAGCCCGCGGTCCCTCCAGCGCTTGCCGTGCGTCTCCAGCAGCACGTCCATCCCGGCCTGCACCTCGTCCTGGCCGACGAAGCGCACTCGGGCCCGGCCTTCGGCGAACTCCGCGCGCTCCAGACGCCGAACGTCGTAGCGCAGGCTCTTGCTGAGTCCGGCGAGGTACTGGTCGTACGAGCCGGGAAGGTCGAGCACGAGGCATCTCGCCTGCTCGATCAAGGTGCCGCCCGACGCCACGGCGGCCAGCGGCTGAGTCTCCCGAACCTGGTGCAGGTCGGTGAGGTCGAAGGACCTCGCGTCGCGCACGGCGTCCCAGAAGGCGAAGGCGACCTCCGACTCGTACCCGGGCCGCGCGATCGGCTGCAGGTAGTCCGATGCGCCGGTGCCGATCCATCGGAGCGCCTTCCAAGGCCCCCGGGTGACGCAGCAAGGCGCCAAGCCGACGAGGTCGCTGCCCTCGAAGAGCGCCACGATCCAAGGCCTCTTGCGGCCGCCGAACCACCGCCACCAGAGGCTCTGCCACTCCCACGTCTGAAACGGAGTGGCGTCCCGAGCCGAAGCGACCAGCTCGCTCCACGGCGCCCGCAGCCTTTCCGCCCAGTCGGCGTCGGTGACGATGTGCGTCTTCAGCACGGCCCCATTATAGCCCCGGCGCTCCTCAGGCCCCGTAGAACTCGCGGACCTTGCCGGCGGCGTACCGCGCCTGCTCGTCGCTCAGGTGCGGGTGAACCGGCAGGCTGAGGATGGATGTCGCGATCTCCTCGGTCACCGGGAGGCTGCCCGGGCCCTCGGCGAGGTGCCGGTAGGGCTTGTGGAAGTGCAGAGGCACCGGGTAGTAGACCATCGAGTCCACGCCGTTCTCCTTCAGAAAGGCTTGCAGCTCGTCCCGCCGGGGCGCGACGATGCTGTATTGGTGCCAGGTGTGGTTGTTGCCCGGCAGGACCTGCGGAGTCCGGACCGGCGTGTCTTTCAGCGCCTCGGTGTAGATCGCCGAGAGCTCGGCGCGCCGGGCGTTCCACTCTCTCAGCCGAGAGAGCTTGGCCCGCAGAACGGCCGCCTGCAGCTCGTCCATCCGCGACGTGTAGCCGACGTAGTCGTAGTAGTAGCGCTCGCGGCCCATGCCGTGCACGCGCATCGAGCGCGCCTTCTCGGCGATCTCGTCGTCGTTCGTGAGGATCATTCCGGCGTCGCCGGCCGCCCCGAGGTTCTTGGTCACGTAGAAGCTGAGGCCGGCGGCCGCTCCGAAGTTGCCCGCGTACACGCCGTTGTGGCAGCTGTCGATCGACTGCGCGGCGTCCTCCAGCAACACGAGATTGTGCGATTGGGCCGTCTGCGTCAGAGCCTCCACATCCGCGAGCTGTCCGAAGAGGTGCACGGGCAGGATCGCCTTCGTCCGCTCGGTGATCGCGCGCTCGACCAGACTCGGGTCCAGCATGAACCCCACGGGTTCGATGTCGACGAACACCGGCCTCGCGCCCGCCTGCAGGATGACCTCGACGCTGGCGACGAACGTGAACGCCGTGGTGATCACCTCGTCCCCGTGCCCGATCCCGACGGCGTCGAGCATGATGCGCAGCGCGTCGGTGCCGCTGTTGACGGCGATTCCGTGCCTCACGCCGTGCCAGCGGGCGATCTCCTCCTCCAGAGCACGGTTGTGCTTGCCCAGAACATAGGCGCCGGTCTCGAGGATCTCGCTCACCCACGGGTCCAGGGTCGCGCGAACCTCTGCGTATTGGGACCGCACATCGACGAACGGCACTCTCATGGCTGCTCCCATTGTGACCGAGCGGACCCTTCCCTCGCTGAAGCGTCAAAATGGCCTCGTGCCCGCATGGCCCTTCCCCATCGTTCTCGCCAGTGCCTCGCCGAGACGCGCGGAGCTGCTCTCCAAGATAGCGCCCGAATTCACGGTCGATCCCGCCCACCTGGATGAGGACGCGCTGACCGCCCGAGACCCTTGGCAGACCGCCGAGAACCTCTCGCTCGCCAAGGCGCTGGAGGTCCGGCCGAGGCACCCCGAGGCGGTGGTCGTGGCGGGAGACACGGTGGTCGCCTACGAGGAGTGTCCCGGCGTCTACGTGCAGCTCGCCAAGCCGGAGACCGAGGAAGACGCCGCCAGGATGCTGCGTGCGCTCTCGGGCCGGGCGCACCAGGTGATCACGGGAGTCGCGCTCGCCTCACCGTGGGGCAGGGAGGCTTTCTGCGTCACCTCAACGGTCTGGTTCCGGCCCATCTCGGAGGACGAGGTTTGGGAGTACGTCCGCACGGGAGAGCCGATGGACAAGGCCGGCGCCTACGCGATCCAAGGCGGCGCGGCCAAGTGGGTCGAGCGCGTGGACGGTCCGGTGGACAACGTGATCGGCCTGCCCGTCGACGAGCTGACCCTGCGTTTGGAGCGTCTGGCCGACTATCTCGCCTCGACGCGCGCGACCCGGGACTAGAATAAGGTCGTGGGCTCTTCGGGTTGGGGCGAGTGGGCGCGCCCTTGGGGCGCCGCGGTCTTGGTGGCGTTGGTCCTGTTTCTGGTCGGGTTCCTCGGCGGGAGGAACCTCCGGCGGCCGGCGGAGATCGTGGTTCGCGGCTCGGCCGCGCCGCGAAGCGCGCCTCCGTCGCTCGTTCCTGCGGAGTCCAGCCCTCCCGAGGCCCCCGCAGAGGCCGCCCCGCCGGCCGCATCCCTCGCGCCCGAGCCGGAGGTCGTCGTGCACGTCGTGGGCCGGGTCGCCAAGCCCGGGGTGTATCGGCTGCGGCCCGGCAGCCGTGTGGAGGACGCGATCCGGTCCGCAGGCGGCTTCCTGAAGGACGCGGACCAAGCCGCGCTCAACCTGGCCGCCAGGCTCGAGGACGGAACCCAGCTCGCCGTGCCCAAGGTCGGCGCCACGGAGACGACGACCGGCGGCATCCCTCCGGTGAGCGCTGCCTACGCGCCTGTGGCCCAGAGCTACTCCGCCGGGGCGGCGGCCGCCCCGGCCGCGGCGCCGAGGTCCTCCGGGGCCAAACCGAGGCCGGCGCCGGGCTCGGTGTCCCTGAACACGGCCACCGCCGAGCAGCTGCAGACGCTTCCCGGCGTGGGGCCCGCCACCGCCGAGAAGATCCTCGAATACCGCCGGACGCACGGCCGGTTCAACTCGGTCGACGAGCTGCTGGCCGTCCGCGGCATCGGCCCGAAGAAGCTGGAGGACATCCGGCCCTACGTGAGACTGTGAGCCGACGAACCTTGGGTCAACCTCAGCCGGTCTACAGCCTCGAGCCGGGCCTCGGAGCGGACGAGTTTCTCGCCGTCCTGGAGCGTTCCGGGCTTGCCGAGCGGCGGCCCGTCCACGAGCGGGAGCGCATCGAGGCGATGCTGCGCAACGCGGACGTGATCGTCGCCGCCCGAGTCGACGGCGAGCTGGTCGGCGTGGCGCGCTCCCTGACCGATTTCAGCTACTGCACCTACCTCTCGGACCTGGCCGTGGATCGGAGGTTCCAAGGACTCGGCATCGGGCGAAGGCTCATCGAAGAGACGCACGCGGCAGCCGGGCTGCGAACGACGCTCATCCTGCTGGCCGCACCCGATGCGCGCACCTACTATCCGCACGTCGGCATGGAGCCTCACGATTCCTGCTGGATCCTGCGGCCGGGCGAGCGCCTCAAAGGCGTCCCAGAGGATTGACGGGGCGCCCGTTCACCCGCACCTCGAAGTGCAGGTGCGGGCCGGTGCTGAGGCCGGTCGAGCCGACGCGCGCGATCGTCTGGCCCCTGCTGACCCGCTGGCCGGCCGACACGAGCAGCGACGAGCAGTGCGCGTAGACGGTCGAGTAGCCGCCGCCGTGGTCCAGGATCACCATGTTGCCGTAGCCGTTGCCGTAGGTCGCGGCGATCACGACGCCGCCCGCCGCGGCGCGGATCGGCGTGCCGTAGGGCGCCGAGATGTCGATCCCGGTGTGCATCCTCGTTCGCCGGAGGATCGGATGGAACCGCATCCCGAATCCGCTGGTGATCGGGCCCGACACCGGCCTCGAGAAACGGCCTGTGAACGGAGCCAGCGCGCTGCCCGGACTCTGGTTCCGGTAGTAGGCGCGGATGCGAGCCTCGATGGCCTGCTCCTCGGCCTCGAGCATCCGCACGACGCGCTCGAGGTCCTCCTTCTTCTCCAGGAGCCGTGTCAACAGCTGCGACTTCTGGCCACGCACCTCTTGCAGCTCGGCCTGCTCGCGCCGTTGGTCGGCCGCCAGCGCGGAGACGCGCAGCACGAGAGCGTCCGCCTCGCGCTTCTTGGCGGCCACCTCGCGGCACAGCGCGTCGATCTGATCGAAAACGGCCCGATCCTGTCGCGCCATGCACTCGTAGAGATACTGCCGGGAGGCCAACTCTCCGAGGCTCCGCGACTCGACCAAGGCCGCCAGCACCATCCCCTCGCCACGCATGTAGATGCGACGGAGCCGCTGCCGG
>CALGMO010000071.1 GCA_937961665.1 uncultured Fimbriimonadaceae bacterium | reverse complement strand
AGCAGGGCGGCGACGCAGGGGAGGGGACCGATCGCCACGACAGCCTGCGGAGGCTGTCTCCGTGCGGCCGCGGCCAGGGCCGCGGCCGCCGCGAGCGCGGTGGGAACGCCGAGGATCGTGCAGTAGCGGGCGCTCGGACCTCGTTCGCCCCAAAGCCCGGGCGCTCGAACCGGCGTCCAGTCGCTCGGGAGGTCGCTCCTATCTTGGTCGCAGAGCACCAGGGTGGCGCAGCCCTCTGCGCTCGGCGCGGCGTCAACGAGGGACTCCAAGCCGGACCGACCGAGCACTCCGAGGTGTGCCTCTGCCCCCATCGTGGTGGCCTCCGCCGACTCGAGCCGCCCCCTCGCGATGGATCGGAACGTCGCCGAGGGCTCCGGATGCGGGTCGCAGAGAAGGCTGGGGCTGCCGGGCGGCTCGATCGGCAGGGACCCCGCCGCGGGGATCGGCGGCGGATCGCTGGGACCCCTCAGGTGACGGTCGAAGAACCGCAGCGCGGCCAGCCGCATCGGTTCGGAATAGGTGTGGGGACCCTCGAACAGCGCCGTCTGGCACCAGTCCTCGAACCCGAGGCGCCTTCCCATGTCGTCCAGCTTTTCGCCCGTTCGACGCACCGCCTCGGGAGGAAACTCCTCGTCCTCTGTCGCGCCGATCAGAAACACCGGTGCGGGCGCGCGCAGGGCCAGCGCGTGGGCGCGGTCCCCTAGGCTCAGAATGTCGGGCAGGTGGTTGCAGGGACAGCCGTTGTCCGGCTGCACTTCGAGGCTCGCCGCGTACACCACGGGCACGGCGCATCGAATCCGCCGGTCCAGAGCGAAGGCGTAGAGGGACGCCGTCCCGCCGCCGGATTCGCCGGTGATGCCCACCCTGGTGCAGTCCGCGCAGGGGAGCCGCTCGAGGAAGTCCAAGACCCGGACGAGGTCCCAGACGTACACTCCGGTCGCGGTGACGCCTGCGCAGGTCGGCACGAAGTCCCAGTGGGTGCCCATCGCCCGCCGCTCCACGGGCTGCTCGCCCTCCCAGCTGAAGCCGGGCGAGTCGACCACGACGGAGAGGTAGCCGCAGAGCGCCTGTTCGATCGCCCGGGCTTGAACGACCGGCTCGGCCTTCTTCCGTGGCCAGTGCCCGTGGGGGTTCAGGATCACCGGGTGGGGGCCACCGTCCTTAGGTCGGTACAGCAGAACGGTCGCCCGCACGCCGGGCTGCGTCTCCACCACCCATCGCTCCAGGGCGAAGCCGCCATAGTCGGTCGAGCCCGTCCGAACGGCCTTTGGGGGCTGTCGGGAGTCGGACCACAACGCGTCCACGCCGAGCGACCGCCTCAGCAGAACGCTCCCGGAGGTTTGGAAGTCAGCGAGCTCCTCTCGGGTATCCGGCAGAGGCTTGGACGCCGCCTTTCGGACGGCTTCTCGAAGCCAGCGGTCCAACCGGGCGGCGTCCATCGGAGGGAGGGTCCGGGAGCGGGGGAGCGTCCCCGGACCGAGGATCGCTTCTTACCAGGCGTAGCCTTCAGGGGACGGCTTGTAGCCCGGGAAGATCTCGTCCAGCTTCTGCAGAACCTTCGGCGAGAGCTCGATCTCGAGCGCGCGCAGAGACCCGTCGAGCTGCTCCATGGTGCGCGGACCGATGATCGGCGCGGTCACCGCCGGGCGCGTCAGGAGCCACGCCAGCGCGACGTTCGCCGGCTCTTCTCCGATCGATCGGCACAGCTTCTCCCACTTCTCGAGCTTCTTCCTGTTCTCGGCGATGGCCTTCTGCATCCCCTCCGAGGCGCGGCGTCCCTCCTCGATCTTCTGGAGGACGCCCCCCAGCAGACCGCCTGCCAACGGGCTCCAAGGGATCACGCCGACACCGTACGCCTCGCAAGCGGGCAGCAGGTCCCGCTCCACGTGGCGCGCGTTCAGGTTGTACAGGCTCTGCTCGGAGACCAGCCCCAGGAAGTTGCGGCGCTTGGCGGCTTCGTTGGCCTGCACGATGTGCCACCCGGCGAAGTTGGAAGACCCGACGTAGAGCACCTTGCCCTGCTGGACCAGGAGCTCCAAGCCCTCCCAGATCTCGTCCCAGGTGGCCTCGCGGTACACGTGGTGCATCTGGTACAGGTCGATGTAGTCCGTCTTCAGCCGCTTGAGGCTGGCCTCGCACGCGTTCCGGATGTGGAGCTTGTTGATGCGGCTGGTGTTGGGCCAGTCGCCCATGTCGCCGTAGAACTTGGTGGCGAGGACGACCTTCTCCCGCCGGTTGCCGCCCTGCGCGAACCAGTCGCCGATGATTCGCTCGGTGACGCCTTCGCCCTTCTTCCAGCCGTAGACGTCCGCCGTGTCGAAGAAGTTGATGCCGTGCTCCAGGGCCCGGTCCATGATCGCGAAGGAGTCTTCCTTCGAGGTCACGGGGCCGAAGTTCATCGTGCCGAGGCAGAGCCGGCTGACTTTCAGAGCGGTTCGTCCAAGATTGGCGTACTGCATGTTCGCGGGTTTACCACCTGCTCTCCGGGGGAGCGCAACGTTTGGGACCGGATCGGACGATCTGCCGCTCGGAAGGTATAAATCCATCGGCGCGGACGGAACTCCGTCGCGCGGTTTCAGGGGAGATATGGCCCAACCCGCAGAACTGACCATCGAAGAATCCCCGGCGGTGCTCGAAGAGCTTTACCGTCAGATGCTGTTCATCCGGCACTTCGAGGAGAAGTGCAACCAGGTGTACCGGATGGGCAAGGCGGGGGGATACCTCCACGTCTACATCGGTATGGAGGCCACGGCGGTCGGCTGGCTCAGCATGCTGCGCAAGGACGACTACGTGATCACCGCCTACCGCGACCACGCGCAGGCCCTTCTGATGGGCGACGACCCGGTGGCCGTCATGGCTGAGATCATGGGCCGTCGCGGCGGGACCAGCAGAGGCAAGGGCGGCTCGATGCACCTGTACGACATCAAGAACAACTTCTTCGGAGGTTGGGGGATCGTCGGAGGGCACATTCCGCTGGGCGCCGGGCTGGCGTTCGGCTCCAAGTACAAGGGCGAGGACCGGGTGACCCTCAACTTCCTGGGCGACGGGGCCTCGAACGCCGGCGTGTTCTACGAGACGCTGAACATGGCCGGCCTCTGGGACCTGCCCTGCATCTTCCTCATCGAGAACAACGAGTTCGCGATGGGCACGAGGCTGGAGTACCACGCCGCCAACGTGGAGCTCCACCGCAAGGGGTATCCGTTCGGCATCCGCCACGAGCGGATGGACGGCATGGACGTGCTGGCCGTCCGCAAGGCCGCCCGACGCATCATCGACTACGTGCGCACCGAGCAGCGGCCGTACCTCGTGGAGGTGATGAACTACCGTTTCGCCGGGCACGGCGCGGCCGACAACGATCAGAGCCTCTACCGAACCCCGGACGAGGTGGAGGCGGCCAAGGCCAGGGACCCGATCCGGCTCCTGGAGCGGGTCATCCTGGATCAGGGCGTGCTCACGCAGGAACAGATCGAGGCCATCCACGCCGAGATCGAGGATCAGGTCCAAGACATCTACGAGAAGGCGGACGCGATGCCGTTCCCCGATCCCGAGGAGGTCTACGACAACGTGTACACCGACATGGAAGTGGAGAAGGGGCACTGATGGCGATCAAGGAGATGACCTATCGCGAGGCCGTCCGCCAGGCGATGGTGGACGAGATGGAGCGCGACCCCAACGTGTTCCTGATGGGCGAGGACATCGGCCGCTACCAGGGCACCTTCCGCGTGACGCAGGGGCTGTTCAACCAGTTCAAGCAGGTCCGCGTTCTGGACACCCCGATCACGGAGCCGGGCATCGTGGGCCTGGCCACCGGCGCGGCGATGGTCGGTCTGAGGCCGATCGTCGAGATGATGACGATGTCGTTCTCCATCCTGGCGCTGGACCAGATCATCAACCACTCCGCGAAGGTCCACTACATGACGGCGGGACAGGCGTGCGTTCCGCTCGTGATCCGAGGCCCGGGCGGCGCGGCCAACCAGCTCAGCGCCCAGCACAGCCACTCGATGGAGGGATGGTACGCGCACGTCCCCGGGTTGAAGGTGGTCGCGCCGGCGTTCCCGGCGGACGCCTACGGCATGCTGAAGACCGCGGTGCGGGATGACAACCCGGTGATCTTCACGGAGCACCCGACGCTGTACGGAGTGAAGGGCGAGGTTCCGGTTGACATGGACTACCTCGTGCCGTTCGGCAAGGCGAACATCGTTCGCCAGGGCTCCGACATCAGCCTCATCGCCTACAGCAAGATGGTGCACGTGTGCCTCGAGGCCGCCGAGAAGCTGGCTGGGGAGGGGATCCAGGCCGAGGTGGTGGACGTTCGCTCGCTGCTTCCGCTGGACGTGGAGACGATCTACGCGTCGGTCCGCCGAACCCACCGGGCGGTGGTGGTGTACGAGGATTGGCGCAGCGGCGGCTTCGGCGCCGAGATCGCGGCGCGCATCGGGGAGGACTGCTTCGACGATCTGGACGCGCCGGTGGGGCGGGTCGGAGGACTGAACGTGCCGATGCCGTACGCGAGGGTGCTGGAGCTGCAGTGCATCCCCAACGCGGACGACGTGATCGCCGCGGTGCGCAAGGCCGGTCTCTAGCGAGGCCGGAAGGCGGTGCGAGCAGGCGGCCCCGCCGGTCCGGCGGGGCCGCCTCGTTTCCGCCTACGGAAGGAGGCGGTTGAGAGCGTTGACGTACGCCCGCAGACTGGCCTCAACGATGTCCGTCGAGGCGCCCTGCGAGGTGGCCGTTCGCCCATTCAGCTCCAGCACCACCGTAGCCTGGCCCAAGGCGGCCTTCTCGGCGGTCGCGGCCTGCATCCGGTACTCCTTCAGCACGACCTGCTCGCGGGTCATCTCGTCGATCGCGCGGAAGGCCGCGTCCACGGGGCCGTCGCCGGACGCCTCCCGCTCCATCTCCTGCCCGCGGATGGACAGCCGAACCTTTGCTCTCGGGGCCTCGTCGGAGCCGGTCGAGGCGTGGAACGACAGGAGCTTGACCTTTTGGTGGTCGCTGCCCCTCTCGTCCGCCATCAGGGCGTAGAGGTCGTCGTCGTAGACCTCCTTCTTGGCGTCCGCCAGCGCGAGGAAGCGCGGGTGGATGTTCTCCAGCTCCTGCTGGGTCACCACGAAGCCGAGGGTCTCGAGCCTGTGCTTCAAGGCGTGTCTGCCGGATCGGGCGGTCAGCACGATCTGCGTCTCGTCCGCTCCGACCTCCTCGGGCTGGATGATCTCGTAGTTCTTGCGGTGCTTCAGCACGCCGTCCTGGTGGATGCCCGACGAATGGGCGAAGGCGTTGGCCCCGACGACCGCCTTGTTGCGAGCGACCAGCAGGCCCGTCAGACGGCTCACCATCTTGCTGGTGCGGGTGAGCTCGCGCGTGACGATGTCCGTCTCCGCGCGGAAATAGTCCCGCCGCACCTTCAGGGCCATCACGATCTCCTCGAGCGAGGCGTTGCCTGCCCGCTCGCCGATGCCGTTGACGGTGCACTCGACCTGCTGCGCCCCGGCCTTCACGGCGGCTAGGGAGTTGGCCACGGCCATTCCGAGGTCGTTGTGGCAGTGCACGCTGAGGATTGCGCGATCGATGTTCGGAACGTTCTTGCGGATGTCCGCGATCAGGCGCCCCCACTGCGCGGGGACGGCCCACCCGACGGTGTCGGGGATGTTCACCACGGTGGCCCCGGCGTCGATCACGGCCTCGATGACTTGGAACAGGTAGCGGCGGTCGCTCCGGGACGCGTCCTCGGTGGAGTACTGGACCTCGGGGCAGAGCGATTTGGCGTACTTCACCGCCTCGACGCCGATCTGAAGCACCTCCTCGCGGCTGCGCCGGAACTTGTGCGCCAAGTGGATGTCGGAGCTTCCGAGGACCACGTGGATCCGCGGCTTCTCGGCCACCCGAATCGCCTCCCACACGGCGTCGATGTCCGCCTTCACGGCCCGCGCGAGGGCCGTGATCGTCGGTCCCTTGACTTCCTTGGCCACCAGCCGGACCGCCTCGAAGTCGCCGGGGGAGGAACACGGGAAGCCGGCCTCGATCACGTCGACGTTGAGCCTGGCCAGTTGGTGGGCGATCTCCAGCTTCTCGTGCGTGGTGAGGCTGGCGCCCGGTGACTGCTCGCCGTCGCGCAGAGTCGTGTCGAGAATGTGGATCTTTCGCATCGCTGTTCGGAGACTCCTCTTCCCGCGAAGGGCCGTGGGGATACCGAACATTATACGGCAAGGGCCCGGGCTCTGCCCTGAGGCCCCGGACAGGTACAATCCAGCCTGCGGAGGGTCCCGGGAGGGGCCGCAACGGATCGGAGGAAAGGTGGCGAAGGCGACTCTCAATCTGACGGCGGGGAAGGAAGCGGTGAAGGAGCCGTGGCTCTGGCGGCTCGCGAGGGACTTCGAGGTCCAAGTGAACCTTGTCAAGGCGAACGTGGACACGGACTTCGGCTGGGTGCAGATCGTGCTGGAGGGGCCCGTCGAGGAGATCCAGAGGGCCACGGCCTGGCTGATGACCACCGGACTGCACGTCGAGGCACAGGAACGCGCCCTCGGGGCATGATCTTCGAGCTCGTCGAGCGGCCGGAGGACCTGGAGGAGTTCTGGGCCCGAGTGGCCGAGGAGGCCGCATCGGCCCGGCTCTGGTACAAGCGGGATCTGAACCCTAGGCCGCTGGCATCCGGACACCTGTGCGAGGAGATCCGGTTCGAGGGGATCGGCGGGGAGGAGCTGCACGGCTGGTACGCCTATCCGCCCGGCGCCCGCCGCGTCCCAGCTTTCCTCTGGCTTCCGCCTTACGGGCGCTCTTCCGTGCCACCCAACGAGTACGGCGTGCGCGAGGGATTCGCCAGCCTCAGCTTCAACCACTTTGGGCTTCCCGCTTTTCATGAAGAGCGGTACAAACCCTCGCAGGGCTACTTCGCCGAGGGCATCGATACTCCGGAGACCTGGATCTTTCGGCGGATGACGCAGAACGCCTACCTCGCGGCCCGGGTTCTCCAGGCCCTGGTCGAGGTGGACGAGGGTCGCATCGCCGCAGCCGGCATGAGCCAAGGGGGCGGGATGGCGGTGTGGCTCGGCGCGATCTGCCCGGTCGTGAAGGCAGTCTGCGCCGACATGCCGTTCCTCTGCCGAACGAGGGAGATCGCCGTCCGCGACCTGCTGAGGTATCCGCTCAAGGAGCTCCAGGACTACGCGGATTCGGTGCCGCTGGGCTATGAGAGAGTCTCCCACACGCTGAGCTACTTCGACACAACCCACTTGGCTCCGCTGTGCAGGGTCCCGACGCAAGCGAGCCTGGGCGAGCGGGACCCGGCGTCGAGGCCCGAGCGGGTGGAGGCCCTCTACGAGGCGCTGCCAGGCCCGAAGCGGCTGATCCGGTACCCCGTCGGCCACGAGTGGACGCCCGACATGGTCCCCAACAACCTCGACTGGATGCGGGTTCACCTTGGCTGACGGTCCGAGGCTCCTCGAGGTCGCCACCAGTCTCCGCGAGTGGGGAAGCATCGAGCGGTACGTGGTGTGGCTCGCCGAGGGGCTGCGGAGCCGCGGGTGGCAGGCTTCCTTGGTCGCCGCTCCGGGCACTCCCGTGGCGTCCCGTGCCACCGTCCCGGTCGTGGAGAGGCGGCTGAGGGGTCGCAACGACTGGCTGGCCTATCCGGCCTTTCGAAGGCTCTTCCGCGCCGCTCGACCGGACCTCGTGCACGTGCACTTCAGCCCGGACTTCCTGGTGCCGGCCTTGGCGGCGAGCGCCGAGGGCTGCCGGGTCGTGGCCACCAGGCACCTCGCGCTTCCCTATGCGCGCCGCAAGGCGCTGGCCCTCTGCCGGAGGATCGATCGGTGGATCGGCGTGTCCGAGGCCGTGCGGAGGTCGCTGGTGGAGAGCGGCTTTCCAGAGGACAGGGTCCACACCGTGCTGTCCGGCGTTCCCGCCCTCGAACCGACCGTCTCGCGCGCCGAGGCTCGGCGCCGCCTCGGGATTTCCGACTCCGATTGCGCGGTGGGGTTCTTCGGGCGGCTGGTGGAGGAGAAGGGGCTCGTTCACGCGATTCGGGCGGCGCGGCCGGGAGCCCCTTGGACCCTGCACGCGTTTGGGGACGGACCCTTGCGCAGGCGTCTGGAGGCGGAAGCCCAGGGTCGTCCCGTCGTGCTCCACGGTCGCACGGAGGCCGTCGCCGACGCCGTACTGGCCGTGGACGCGGTCGTGATTCCCAGCGTGTGGGAGGAGGCGTTTCCGTTCTCGGCGCTGGAGGCGATGTCGCTGGGCAAGCCCATTGTCGCGTCGAGGGTCGGGGGGATACCGGAAGCGGTCGACGACGCGCGGACCGGCCTGCTCGTCCCCAAGGCGAGTCCGGAGGCCCTCGGCGAGGCGCTGGACGCGTTGGCCCGCGACCCCGAACGCAGGTCGGAGATGGGGGCGGCCGCTCTGACGAGGTACCGCGAGGGGTTCACCCTCGAGGCGATGATTGGCCGGTACGACTCTCTCTTCGGGAGTTGGGTCGGGCGTGCCTAGGGGCGAGCGGCCTCCCACACCCGCAGAACGCGCTCCAGCAGGCTCCGGAGGCCGTCCAGAGGCCACTGCGTGGCCGCGTCCGACAGGGCCTTCTCCGGGTTGGGGTGCACCTCGAGAAAGAGCGCGTCGATGCCGACGGCAGCCGCCGCCCGGCAGAGGGCCGGCACGGCCTCGCGCACGCCGCCGCTTGCCGAGCCGGCGCCACCCGGCCGCTGGGTGGAGTGGGTGCCGTCGAAGCAGACGGGAACGCCGAATCCGCGCATGACCTCGAGGCCGTACATGTCCACGATCAGCGTGTTGTAGCCGAACGTGGTGCCCCTCTCCGTCAGCACGATGCCCGCCGCGCCCGCCCTGTGCAGCTTCTCCACGATGTTGCGGGCATCCCAAGGCGCGAGGAACTGGCCCTTCTTCACGTTCACCGGTCGGCCGGTTGCCGCCGCGGCCTCGAGTAGGTCGGTCTGGCGGCACAGAAAGGCCGGAATCTGGAGCAGGTCCACGGCCTCGGCGGCTTCACGGCACTGCTCGGGGAGGTGAACGTCGGTGGTCGTCGGCGCCCCCGCTGCACGGCCGGCTTCGGCGATCCACTCGAGGGCCTGCAGGCCGAATCCCCGAGCCGATGCTGCGCTGGTGCGGTTCGCCTTGTCGAAGCTGGCCTTGAAGACGTATCCGATCTTCAGGTCTCGGCAGATCTCCGCCACCGCGCCGGCGACGTCTTGGCAGAGCTGCCGCGACTCGGCGAGGCAGGGGCCGGCGATCAGCGTCGGCCGCTCTCCGCCGATCTCCACTGCCCCTACTCGGCAAGGTGTCATCGCCTCGTCCCCCTCGGCGCCTTGGGGGGCTGCCCGGCGACGACGAGCACCGTGCGGACCTCCACCTCCTGCGGCATGAAGCACTGAGCGTCGTCGCACTGTTGGAGGGAAACCTTGAATCGCAGGGTGTGCCTGCCGGGGTTGGAGGGTGCGACGACCGTGGCGGCGATGCGGACCGTTCCCTCGTACACCGAGACCGGCTGCGGATCGACGCCCAGCGTGCGCAACTGCCCCTCCGGATACCGGAAGGAAGCCCTCACGCCCTTCGGCGCGTCCACGAGTCTGACCTCCAGGGGGATGAGCTCGGGGCGCGAAGGTGGGTTCGCGTACGCGTGGAACCCGTCCGGCAGCTCTACGGAGACCGTCGCCCGGGCCACGGATCGGGGCGCCACCGTCGGCGCGGACCACGAGATGGAGACCTTCGGCGCCGGGGGAGACGCCAGGGCGATCAGGGCCGCGAGGGCGCAGAGACTGGACATCGGTGCTCTAGACCGGAACGAGACCCAGCCACTTCTTCACCTTGTAGAAGGTGGTGTCTCGGTTCAGCATCGCGATCGCCTTGGTGAGGGGCACCTCCTTCGGGCACACCTTCACACAGTTCTGGGCGTTCCCGCATCCGGAGATGCCCTCCTCGGTGGTCAGGAACTCGAGCCTCTCGTGCGACAGCGCGGCGCCGACCGGGTGCAGATTGAACAGCAGCGCCTGGCCCAGGGCGGCGGGCCCGACGAACTTCGACTTGTCGTTGAACTGCGGGCAGGCCTCGACGCAGCAGCCGCACGTCATGCACCGGCTCAGCGCGTAGCGAAGCTGCCGGACGCGGTCGTCCTGCGGAGGCGCCATGCCGCGGTCGTAGCTCCCGTCGATCGGCACCCAAGCCCGCACCTTCTTCAGGCTTTCGAACATCTTGCTGCGGTCCACGATGAGGTCCCGCACCACCGGGAACTTGCTCATCGGCTGCAGCGTGACCTCCAAGACGTCGCCGTTGGCGACGGCAACTTCGTCGATGAGAGCCGTGCACGCCTGCCGGACGCCGCCGTTGATCACCATCGTGCAGGCGCCGCAGACCTCCTCCAGGCAGGCGCACTCCCAGGCCGGGGGCGGCACCGTCTGCCCGTCGGCCGTTGTCGGGTTCCTCTGGACCTCCTGAAGCGCGGAGATGACGTTCAGGTTCGCCTTGTACGGAATCTCGAACGTCTGCCAGGTCTTCGCCCCGTCGCGGCCCTCCTGGCGCTGAATCTTGAGTCGGATGGTCTTCGCCATGGCTCTCGCTGCTCCTGATCATATCCTACAGGCGGGGCGGTCCGCTCGTCGGCGAGCCCCGCTGGTACACTCACGGGGGTATGGAGACCGCCGTGGACCTTGGAACGCGGGACTGCGTGGAGATCCTGGGGTTTCCCGTCGACCGGGTCGGAGTCGGCGAGGCGATGGAGCGGATCGCCCGCTTCGTTCGGGAGGGCGAGCCTCGCGTCGTGGTGACGGCCGACGCGGCCGGGCTCGTGTTGGCCCAGGAGGACCCGGAGTTCGCGAGCATCGTCCGGCAGGCGGACTTGGTGACGCCCGACAGCGTGGGGGTTCTTTGGGCAGCCCGGAGGGCCGGCAAGCCGATCGGGCAGAGGGTCAGCGGTGTGGACCTCGTCGACCTGGTCTGCCAGCGGAGTTCCGAGGAGGGTTGGCGGGTGTTTCTCCTGGGTTCCGCGCCCGGTGTGGCCGAGATGGCCGCCGAGCGCCTGCGGCTACGGCACCCAGGGTGCAACATCGTCGGCAGCCGACACGGCTACTTTCCTGCGGAGAGCGACGAGGTGGTCGCCCGGGAGATCGCCGAGACCAGGCCCGACGTTCTGTTCGTAGCCATGGGTATGCCGCGGCAGGAGAAGTTCATCTGGGCCACGCGCTCCATCATCCGGGCGAAGGTCGCGATGGGCGTCGGTGGCAGCCTGGACGTTCACAGTGGGCGGGTCCGTCGGGCTCCGAGGTGGGTGCAGCGACTGTGCTTGGAATGGCTGTGGCGCTCGCTGCTGAACCCGAAGAAGCTGTCGAAGGCGAGGCAGCTCCCTGTCTTCCTGTGGCGCGTTCTGAGGTACAGGCCATGAGGATCTACACGGGCACCGGCGACGACGGCGAGACCGGCCTGATCGGGGGCGGTCGCGTTCCCAAGTCCGGCGCGACGATGCGGGCGATCGGCGGGATCGACGAGGTCAACGCTTTCCTCGGTTGGGCTCGCGTGGTGGCCAGCGACCCGGCGGTGTCGAGGACGATCGAGTGGGTGCAGCAGCGCCTGTTCTGCCTGGGGGCGGAGCTGGCCTCGCCGCCCGACCGGAAGAGCCCGAACCCGATCTCCGAGGAGGACGTGCGTCGTCTGGAGCAGTCGATGGACGAGCTGGAGGCCGTGGTGGAGCCTCTCCGCAACTTCATCCTGCCGGGCGGGTGCGAGTCGGCGAGTCGTCTGCACTTGGCGCGCGCGGTGTGCCGCCGAGCGGAGCGGGACGTCTGGGCCTGGGTGGAGGAGACGGGCCGGCGAAAGGAGCCGGCTGTGTTCGTCAACCGCCTGGCCGACTGGCTGTTCATGGCCGCACGCGCAGAGAACGCCCAGTCGGAGACGCCCGAGGTCGTCTGGAAGGAACCGAGGAGCTGAGCGAGGATGAGCATCACAGTCGCGATCGCCGGCTTGCTCCTGTTTGAGAACACGCAGGCCGCTCCCAAACCCTCCGAGCTGATCTCAAAGTCGCTGGCGCGCTACGCCGCGGCCAAGACGGTCGTCGGCACCATCAGGCTGACGCAGGCCGCCGCGGGGCAGTCGGGGACCATCACCACCTCGCTGCAGCTGCAGAGGCCGGACAAGCTCTACATCCGCCAGGTCCAGGAGAAGGTTCCGCCGAAGGTGTGGCTCGTGACCTGCGACGGCACGGGATTCACCTACGACCTGCCGGTCGAGACCGAGGGCCGAAAGCCGGCCAGGCTCTACGAGCCGATGGTTCGGGAGACCGGCAAGCTCACGGTGCAGGACGTCTACAGGGCCACCGTGGCGAGCATCGGCGACCGCAGCGTTCCCTTGGACATCGCCGTTGGGCACAAGGAGGATCTGCGCTTCATCGCCGGCCAATGGGCCTCGCTGTCCTACGCAGGGCACTCGGAGTGGAAGGGAGTGGCGTGCCACAAGATCAAAGGACTCTGGCGCGAGTTTCCCGGCGGGCCGATCGTCGGTCGGTTCGAGCTGTTCCTGGACGATCAGAGCCTCATCCGGCGGTACGCCATCGAGCAGGCGATCCAGGTGCAGCCCAACCAGCCGCCGCTCCAAGTGGTCAGCGTCTGGGACGTGGACCTGAAGCTGGACGCCGACGTGGACCCCGCCCTCTTCCGGCTCGTGCGGTAACGCCGGCAGAGACGGTTCAACTAGGGTTGTGTCGGAACCCCGAATCCGGGTATCCCGTCCGTGTGGACTCAAGGCCTCCGATCGTTCGAACGATGGCCGACGTGCGCCAAGGCTTGGTGGCGCGGGTGGTTTCGGTCGACGAGGAAGCGCCCGAGTCTCGCCGCTTCCAAGAGATGGGGCTGACGCCCGGCACGCGGTTCCGCGTGCTCAAGGTCGCTCCGTTGGGCGATCCGATCGAGATCGAGCTGCGCGGGTTCCGGCTGGTTCTCCGCAAGGGCGAGGCGGGGTTCATCCGGATCGAGCCCGAGGAGGCTGCCCGTGTTTGAGGGTGGGCCGGTCCCCGTTCGAACGATGCACGTCGCTCTGGTCGGCAACCCGAACGCGGGCAAGACCTCGGTCTTCAACGCCCTGACAGGCGCGCGCCAGAAGGTGGGCAACTACCCGGGCGTGACGGTGGAGCGATGCTGGGGCGAGCTGGAGGCGGACGGCCGGCGGATCCGGCTGGTGGACGTGCCCGGACTCTACAGCATGAACCCCGAGTCCGAGGACGAGGAGGTGGCCGTTCGGGCGATCCGCGGCGAAGTCCGGGGCGAGCCGGAACCGGACGTCCTCGTGTTCGTCATGGACGGCTCCAACTTGGAGCGCAACCTCTACCTCTTCTCGGAGATCGTGCATCTCGGCAAGCCGATGGTGGTCGCCCTGACGATGACCGACCTCGTGAGGAAGGAGGGCCACCGGCTGAGCGTGCAGAGGCTGAGCCGCGAGCTCGGCGTGCCGGTGGTGCCCGTGGTGGCCCACCGAAGGATCGGCATTCGGCGCTTGGTGCGGGCCATCCTCGAGGCACCCGGGGGCGGCTACCCGATTCCGAAGGAGGGTTGGAGCACGATCGCCGCCCGCTACGAGTGGGCGCACCGGGTGGCCAGGCAGGCCCTGGGCGAGACGCATCACGGCCTGCGACGGAAGACCACCGATCGCCTCGACCGTTGGCTCACGCACCGTGCGGTCGGGTTGGTGGTTTTCTTCGCAATCTTCTACGGCGTCTTCCAGGCGATCTACACGCTCTCGCAGCCCCTGATGGATCTGATCGGCGGGGCGTTCGACTCGCTGTCCGGCTGGGTCGGGAGCCTGCTCGAACCCGTGCCGGTCCTCCGATCCCTCGTGGTCGATGGGGTGCTCGCGGGCGTGGGAACGGTGCTGACGTTCCTTCCGCAGATCCTCATCCTGTTCTTCTTCATCGGGGTGCTCGAGGGCACGGGCTACCTGGCGCGCGCGGCCTTCATGATGGACCGCCTGCTGAGTTGGTGCGGCCTGAACGGTCGGGCTTTCATCCCCCTGCTGAGCAGCTTCGCCTGCGCCGTGCCGGGGATCATGGCGACCCGCGTGATGCCGGACCGCAAGAGCCGCCTGGCCACGATGCTGATCGCGCCGCTGATGAGCTGCAGCGCCCGCCTCCCGACGTACATGCTGCTGATCGGCGCCGTGGTCGAGCCGCGCTTCGGGCCGGTCTGGGCGGGGGTGGCGCTCTTCGCCATGCACTTGGTGGGGCTGGCGTTCGCCGTGCCGATCGGCTGGCTGCTGAACCGCAAGGTTCTGCGAGGGCGGAGCCTGCCGTTCTTGATGGAGCTCCCGCCGTATCAGATGCCGAAGTGGCGCGACGTGGGCCTGGGGATGTACCTCAAGGCCCGGTCGTTCGTGCGTTCCGCGGGGACGATCATCGTGGTGATGTCGGTCGCCGTGTGGGCTCTGCTGTACTTCCCGCGGAGCGAGGAGACGGTCCGGCGCCTGGAGGCGGAGTTCGCGTCTCAGGCCCAGGGGGCGGCCTCGGTCGAGGCCTACGTGCAGCGCGGGCTGATCGAGCAGTCCTACCTCGGCCGGATGGGGGCGGGGCTCGAGTCGGTGTTCGGTCTGGCGGGTTTCGATTGGCGCCTCTCCACGGCTCTGCTGGCTTCGTTCCCGGCGAGAGAGGTCGCCGTGTCCACGCTCGGAGTCATCTTCAACCTCGGGGATGGCGTGGACGGAGAGTCGAAGGACCTGAGGATGGCGTTGGTGGAAGCCAAGAGGCCGGACGGCTCTCCGTTGGTGACTCCGGCGGTGGCGGCGGCGTTCATGGTGTTCATGGCGCTCTGCTGCCAGTGCATGGCCACGCTCGCCACGGTGCGCAAGGAGACCGGTTCCTGGCGGTGGCCCGCGTTCCTCTTCTCCTACATGACTCTGCTGGCCTATCTGGCGTCGGTGGCCACCTACCAGGTGCTGTCGCGCTTGGTGGGCTGAGGGGCGTCCCCTCGTCGGTTCAGGACCGCATGGCTCGCAGCCGCTCCACCGCCCTGCGGAGGGATCTGCCCAGATCGCGGGCGGACTCGGGCGTGTTGCCGGGGCCGAAGCTGATCCTCACCGTTCCTCGGGCCCACTCGGCCGGAACGCCCATCGCGAGCAGCACAGGGCTCGGCTCCGTGGATCCGGACGAGCAGGCCGGCCCGGCGCTCACCGCGTAGCCGTCGGAGTCCAGCTCGATCACAAGGGCCTCGCCCTCCAAACCCAAGAAGCTCACGCTCAGGATGTGCGGCACGACGGCATCTCCGCCGTTGACGCGAAGGTCGGCGACGCCCCCCAGCTCCTCCAGCACGACCGCCCTGAGCCTCGCCGCCCTCTCCCACGCCTCGGCTCTCTCCAGCATCGCGATTCGGCACGCCTCGGCGAAGCCGACGATTCCGGCCACGTTCAAGGTGCCGCCGCGCTGGCCCGACTCCTGCCCTCCGCCCAGGATCATGGGTCGCTCCAGAGGATAGCGGGAGAACAGAGCGCCGATGCCCTTGGGGCCGCCGATCTTGTGCGCGGAGAACGCCGCCCAATCGGCGTCGGCGGCGGGCGCATCCAGCTTGCCGAGGGCCTGGGTGGCGTCCACCAGCAGCCTGCAGGGCTCCGGCGCGACGGCTCTGGGGTGGAAGATGGTCCCGGTTTCGTTGCTCACCGACAGGTGGGCGAACATTCCCCCGCCCGGCTCCTCCTCGGGCGGAATGCAGCGGACCCCCGAACAGGGAAGCACCCGGAACCCGAGTCGGGCGGCAGGCTCGCGCACCGCGCTGTGCTCGAACGGCGAGACCCAGCCGGGAGGCGCCTGCAGCAGGGCCGTCGCGCAAGCCTCGGTGGAGCCGGAGACGAACACGACCTGCTCCGGGGCCTCTGCGCCCAGCGCCTCCGCGACGGTCTCTCTGGCGCGCTCGACCGCCGCCCGAGCCTCCCGTCCCCACGAGTGGATGGAGTGCGCGTTTCCGAACCGCTCGCCGAGCCACGGAAGCATCGCCTGAAGAACCCTCGGGTCCAGAGGGGATGTGGCGGCGTGGTCGAAGTACCGTGCGAGCATGGCGGGCGTGTCGCTCCCTCGCCATAATGTACGAGAAGGCCCGGCAGCCGTTCGGGCCAGGGAAGCCCCATGCGCAGTCAGCTCCTCCGGTTCCTCGCTGTTCCGCTCCTCCTCGCTTGCGGGTCGGTCGTCGCGTTGGCGCAGAGCCGTCGGGAGATCGAGCGGGCGATCGGAGCGGTCAAACCGGCTCTGGTGCGAATCCTCGTCGCAGGCGTCGAGTACCAGCAAGGCCGGGAGGAGAAGTCGGAGAGCGCCGGCAGCGGCGTGATCGTTCGTCCAGAGGGGTACGTTGTGACGAACCACCACGTGGCTGGCTGGGCCAAGCGTCTTGTGGTGACCTTGGCCGACCGCACCGAGGTGGAGGCGGACCTCGTCGGCACCGATCCGCTGACGGACATCTCCGTGCTCAAGCTGCGCCCCAGGCCCCAGGGCCCTTATCCCTTCGCTCGGTGGGGCGACTCCTCGAAGCTCCGCGTCGGCGACCCTGTGCTGGCCATGGGCAGCCCGCTGGCCCTCACGCAGTCGGTCACGCAGGGCATCGTCAGCAACACGGCGATGGTGATGCCGGACCTCCTGGGCCAGGTGGACCTGTCCTTGGACGGAGAGGACGTCGGGAGCATGGTGCTGTGGCTCGGGCACGACGCCAAGATCCAGCCGGGGAACTCGGGAGGGCCGCTCGTGAACCTGGCGGGCGAGGTGGTGGGCATCAACGAGCTGGAGTACGGGCTCAGCGGCGCCATACCCAGCAACCTCGCACGGAAGGTGGCCGAGAGCCTGATCGCCGGCGGCAAGGTGGTGAGGGCGGATCTCGGGTTGCGCGTCCAGCCGCTGCTCAAGAGTCTTGGGCGCGAGAAGGGCGCGCTGGTGAGCCGGGTCGTGAAGGGCTCGCCCGCGGCGCAGGCCGGGCTCCTGCCCGGAGACATCCTGTTGAGCCTCGGCGGAACCGAGACGAACGTCCGGTTTCCGGAGCAGGTTCCTCCGTTCAACGGCCTCGTGGCGTCGCTCCCCCTCGGTCAGCCGGTGGAGGTCGCGTTCGAGCGAGGCGGAGAGGTGAGGCGCGTGCAGATCGCCCCGATCGAGCGGGAGAGCCGCCTGGTGCGGCCAGTGGCGATCAAGCGGGTCGGCCTGGTGGTTCAGGACCTCACCCGCAGCGAGGCGCAGGCCATGGGTCGCCCAAGCACCGATGGCGCCAAGGTGCAGAGCGTGAGCCCCGGCGGTGTGGCGGGAAGCCTGAAGCCCCAGCTCCGCGAGGGGGACGTGGTCGTGGCCGTCGGCAGCCAGGCGGTGCGGAGCTCCAAGGAACTCCGGGAGATCTTGGAGGCGACGGTGCAGCCGGAGAGGATGCCCCTCGTTCTCGCGCTGACGTTCGAGCGTGGCAACGAGCAGATCGTCTCCGTGGCGAAGGTCGAGCGGCTGGACGGACGGGACACCAGCCTGGAGGCTCGCAAGGCGTATCTGGGGGTAAGCACCCAGGTGCTGGTTCCGGAGCTCGCGGCGGTGTTGGGCGTGGAGGGCCGCAAGGGGTTCCGCGTGACGGCCGTGGCGAGCGGCTCGCCGGCGGAGAAGGCCGGGTTGAAGGTCGGCGACCTGATTCTCGCCGTCGACGACCAGCCGATGGAGGCCTCGCGCCCCGAGGACGCCGAGGAGCTGACCGAGACGATCCGTCAGTACGACATCGGCGCCGAAGTGGAGCTGAGGATCTGGCGCCAAGGGCCCCAGACGCTGAAGGCGACGCTAGGTTCCTCGCCGACGTCTCCGCGCGAGCTGCGCCGGCACCGCGACGAGGACTTCGAGTTCACGGTCCGCGACCTCACGGTGCAGGACCGGGACGGGAGGCGGCTGGGAGGGATCCAGGGCGTGCTCGTCGAGGATGTGGCCTCGGGAGGCTGGGCCGCCCTGGGCAGGCTGTCCTCCGGCGACGTGATCCTGAGCGTCAACGGACAGGGCGTGGCGGACATCGACGGCTTCCGCCAAGCCATGGCCGACCAGAAGGCCCGAAAGGCCAAGTTCGTCGTCCTTCGTGTGCTTCGGGGCACGGACGAGCTGTTCATCGAAATGGAGGCGGACTGGTCCGCGTCCCAATAGGAGAACCATGAGAACCATCTTCACCGCAGCCGCGCTCGGTTGGGCGCTCTCGTCGTACGCCTGGGCCCAGGACGCGGCCACCTCGGAGGCAGGGCGGCAGCTCGCCAAGAAGGTCGCGGACGCCATCGTCACGGTTCGCGTGGCCACCAAGATGACCATGACGTTCGAGGGAGAGTCGAGCAACCAGGAGCGCAAGTCGGAGTCCCAAGGATTGGTCGTGGACGCCAAGGGATCGACCATCGTCCCGCTCTCGAACCTCGATCCGTCGGCCTTGTTCGCGGCGATCGGCGGCGAGGGGATGTCGATGAAGACCGACGTCACGGACGTCAAGCTCGTTCGGTCCGACGGGACGGAGATCGACGCCAAGATCGTGCTGCGGGACAAGGACCTCGACCTCGCCCTCCTGGTGCCGACGAAGGAGCCGGCGGCGCCGCTGGCGTTCGTGAACCTCGCCGAATCTGGCTCGGCGGAGGCCCTTGACCCCGTTTTCGTGTTCAGCAGGCTCGGGCGCGTGGCCAACCGATCGCTGTACCATCGGGTGACGTTCATCGGGTCGGTGATCGAGCGGCCGCGAAAGCGCTACGTGGTGGAGATGGGCCAGCTGTCCAGCGAGGTCGGCTCGCCGGTTTTCGACCGCACGGGGAAGCTCCTGGGGCTGATCACGCTGCGCGCAGCCACCGGTGGAGCGGCCGACGCAGGCGACATGGGGGGCCGCAACTCCGTCCTGCCGATGGTGGTGCCCGCCTCCGACCTTCTGAAGTTCGTCTCCTCGGCCGCGACCGCCGCCAAGTGAGAGCGAGCTATCCGAGGGCCAGCCGCAGGGCCTCCAGGATCCTGCGGTTCGCCTCGTCGTCTTTCACGGCGGTGCGGAGGTGGTCGTCTCGGAACCGAGGGCTGAGCGAGTCGCAGTTGCGCAGAAAGACGCCCAGCTCCCGGCAACGGCGGACGATCTCGGCGGCGCCCGGCCGGCCGACCCGGAACAGCAGGAAGTTCGTGACCGACGGGTAGACGGCCTCGACGCCGGGCAGGGAGGCCAGCTCTCGGGCTAGCCCGACCCTCTTCTCCTCGGTGATCCGACGGGCCTCCGCATAGTAGTCCGGGTCGCGCAGCGCCTCCACGGCCGCGACCTGGGCGATCAGCCCGACGGACCAGGGCGGACTCATCGGCTCGAGCCTGGCGATCCACTCGGGGTCACCGACCAGGTAGCCGACCCGCAGACCGCTGAGGGCGTAGAACTTCGACATCGACTTGGCCACGATGACGCGACGGTCGCGCGCCGCGATCCGCTCGCAGCACCAGCCCTCGGGAGCAAAGTCCACGTACGTCTCGTCGATCCAGACCCTGCACCCGCTGGGCAGGAGGCTCAGCAGGCGCTCCATACCCTCGGCGTCGAGGCCGCTCCCCGTCGGGCTGTTCGGGTTGACCATCACCAAGAGGCTGGCGTCCCGGCAGTCGGCGGCCTGGCGGTCTGGGTCGGGCCGGAAGCCCTCGGCGGCGGAGAGTTCGTGCCGCACGACGCGGCAACCGACCACGCGCTCCAGAATGTGCGAGTACTCCCCGTACATCGGATCCAGGAGCACGGCCAAGCTGCCTCTGTCCGCCAGCGTCGGAAACGCAAGGTACATGAGGCTGGAGGTGCCGGAACCGAGGAGGATGGACTCCTCGGGGATGCCGCGGGATCTCGCGATCACCCTGCGGAGCCCCTCGCCGTGAGTGGGCGGACTGGTCCGCATCAGCCAGGGCAGCCAGAGACGGACCTTCTCGACCGCCTGTGGACTCGGGTCGTACCAGGCGTCCAGCACGTCGGCTGAGACCACGGCCCCGCTCCGGCTCAGGTCCTCGAACTCCTCGCCGATCGCACGGAAGAAGTCGCCGCCGTGAACGGCGTGCTTGGCAGGGTCCATACCTGTAGTTTCGCACCAAGCGGGGGGACGTTCGCACCATGGCGTACAATGACCCCCCATGGTGGTTTGGAGTTTGGCGACGATGGCGCTAGGATCAACCCTCGTCGGGCAGGCGGAGCCGATCGTGATCGACCGCGGTCTGGCGATTCCGCGCGTGACGGTGGCAGGTCGGAACGCCGCCCCCACGGACCTGATCGTGGATCTGCTCGTTCGGAACCGTCTCGGCACGCCCCAGGCTGGACAGCGGCTGGCATCGGATCGGGGGGAGGCCGAGTGGCGGGAGGTTTCCGCCGGCGAGCAGGGGTTCGACCAGCGTGCGTTCCAAAGCGGATATCTCCTGTGCACGGTCGATCTTCCATCCGCGGGCACGTATCTTCTGCGGGCTTCCGGGCATGGGATGGTCTACGTGAACGGCGAGCCGCGTGGAGGGGACGTCTACGGTGACGGCTACCTCAACCTGCCGGTGGCTCTGCGCCAGGGCCCCAACACGTTCCTGTTCTCGGCGGGTCGGGGGCGGCTCGCCGCCAGGCTGGTTCCCGCGCCCGCAGGCCTGTGGCTCGACGTTTCCGACCCGACGGTGCCGGACCTGCTGACAACCGAGGCCGGGGGCAGCGTCTGGGCCGCCGTCGTGGTGCAGAACACGGGCGGGAGGGCCGTGCGGGACGCCGTTCTGGAGTGTGCGCTCGGTGGTCGGACGCTGCGAACGAAGCTCCCCGCAATCCCGCCGATCGCCGCGCGGAAGGTGCCGTTCCGGGTTCCTGTGCCGAAGGATGCGAAGCCGGGTGCGGTCGAGGCGCGGCTCTCCGTGCAATGGGGCGGCGGGAAGTCTGAGGCTGGGAGCTTGCACCTGCAGGTCGTTCAGCCCAACCAGGTTCACCGCCGGACGTTCTTCAGCCGCATCGACGGGAGCCTGCAGTACTACGCCGTCACCCCGTCGCAGAAGCCCGGGCCGGACAATGCGCTGGTGCTCTCGGTTCACGGCGCGAGCGTCGAGGCCATCAATCAGGCGCGGGCGTACCGCCCGAAGGACTGGCTGACGCTCGTCGCGGCCACCAACCGGCGGCCTTACGGCTTCGACTGGGAGGATTGGGGGCGGATGGACGGCTTGGAGGTTCTGGAGATCGCCAAGCGGGCCTACCCGCACGATCCGAGCCGGGTGATCCTGACCGGGCACAGCATGGGCGGCCACGGCACGTGGCACATCGGCCTGACTCACCCGGACCTGTTCGCGGCGATCGGTCCGGCCGCCGGCTGGATCAGCTTTCGAACCTATGCCGGCTTGGTCGACCCCGGCAAGCCGGAAGACCCCGTCGCCTCGCTGTTGAGGCGGGCGGGAACTCCGAGCGACACGCTCGGCTTGGTGCGCAACGCGCTGCACTACGGCGTGTACATCCTGCACGGAGACGCCGACGAGTCTGTTCCGGTGACGGAGGCTCGGCGCATGCGGGAGGTGCTGTCCGCGTTCCACCCGGATCTCCGCTACTACGAGAAGCCCGGCGGCTCCCACTGGTGGGGCGACGACTCGGTGGATTGGCCGGAGATGTTCGCCTTCTTCCAGCAGAAGCGCATCCCCGACCCCGCCAAGGTTCGCCGCGTCGAGTTCGTGACCGCGAACCCCGCCGTGAGCTCACGGAGCAACTGGGTGGAGGTGCTCCAGCAGGAGCGCTGCCTCGAGTTCTCCTCGGTGACGCTCGAGCGGGCTGAGGATCGCATCCAGGGCAGCACGTCCAACGTCGCCGAGCTGGCCCTCGACCTCGGCCGGATGGACCAGCGACCGACGACCTTGATCCTCGACGGCCAGACCCTTCAGCTGCCGGAGAAGGGCGTGCGGGCCGTTCTGCTCAAGACCGGGGGTGGTTGGCGGGTGGCACGCCAACCCTCGCGATGGGAGAAGGGTCCGCACCGCGGAGGCCCGCTGAAGCTGGCCTTCCAGAGGAACATGGCCTTCGTGTACGGCACTTCGGGCACGCCCGAGGAGAACGCCTGGTCGTTCGCCAAGGCGCGCTACGACTCGGAGCAGTGGCAGTACCGAGGGAACGGAGCCGTCGACCTGCTGCCGGACGTTGAGGCGACCCCGGAGCGGCTGAAGGGTCGGAACGTGATCCTGTACGGCAACCAGCGCACGAACGCGGCGATCCGTCGCCTCGTCGACCCGAGGTGCCCGGTCCGCGTGGACCGAGGAATTCTGGCCGTAGGGGATCGGGCCTGGCGGGGAGCCGGGTATTCGGTGCTGTTCGCCTACCCCAAGGCGGGCGAGGTCGAGGGCATGGCGGCGGTGGTCGGCGGCACCGACATCGTGGGCATGCGTCAGACGGATCGGTTGCCTTACCTGTCTCCGGGCATCGCCTATCCGGACTGGACGGTCTTCGGGCCGGGGTACTGGCGCGAGGGAGTGTCCGCGATTCTCGCCACCGGGTTCTTCGGAAACGACTGGAGTCTGGACCCGGACCAGTCGGCCTGGCGCTGAGGAGGACGGTCCTGCGGCCCGCGGCGCAAGCCAGGGGCGCGCGGGCGCAAAGGCGGAGGGGCGGCCGCGAGGCCGCCCCTCTGCTGCCCTGAAGAGCGATCAGCGGCTGAGGCGGACGACGACCTCTCCCTTGGATCCCGGCCTGAGCTCGATGGTGGCCTCGGCTGTGGACCCGCCCTTCGTCACCGTGACCACGTGGGTGCCGTAGAACGCCCGCACGTTGGCCCGCCCGTTGTTGGAGGTCCTCCGCGTCTCGTTCGTCCACCAGCGCTTCTTGACGAGGTCCTCGAACACCCTCATGCCCGGCCTCCAGGTCCAGTCGCGCCGGATCATCGCGCCCCCGCGGTCGGCCAGCCAGTGGGAGCCCTCCCAGAAGCCCCACATCATGAAGCCCACCACCTTGGGGTGGCTGAAGGCGGCGGTGAGGTAGTCGCGCACGAAGCGCGCTTGGATCTCGTCGTTGAACGTCGTGAAGTCGAACTCGGTGATCTCGATGTCGCAACCGGTCTCGCGGACGATCTCGTCCCAGATCTCCATGCAGCGGTCCGGCCTGGTGGCGGGCAGCCCGAGGTGCGCCTGGTCGCCGAAGATGTCAATCGGATTGCCCGACTGGCGGACCCTCTTGGCCAGCTCGATGGCCTTCTTCCGGTGCGCCGGTCCCGTGGCCGCCTCGGTAGTGATGGAGAAGTCGTTGTAGGCGAGTAGGACATCCGGGTCGGCTTCCTTCGTCAGCTGGAACGATCGCTCGAACCACTCCCAGCCGATGTCGTCCCAGAACCGCGTGTTCGTGACGGCCTCGTTCACGACGTCCCAGACGTAGACCTTGCCCTTGTAGCGGGCGGTCTGCTGGGCGATTCTCTGCTTGAGGGCCTCGATCTTGCCGTCCTTGTCCAAGTCCCGCACGAACCGGGGGAGGTTGCTGTAGTCTCCCCAAACGAGGCAGTGGCCACGGATCTCGATTCCGCGGGCGCTCAGCCAGCGGATGGCTTCGTCGATGGCCTGCTGGTTGATCCCCCAGTCCACAGCCTGCCACTTGAGGTCGTTCTCGAACGTCACCGTGTTGAACAGCCTCTCCACGACCGCGCGGAACCGGTCCCCGTCCGGCGAGCGCTCCACGATGCGGGCGGCCGGGACGGCGGTGCCGAAGCGGAATGCGTGCCGACGCTGCGTCACGCGTACCTCTGCGTCCGCCACCGGCCGTCCACGGTCGTCCACGACGCGCACCAGGAGGTCGCCCTTCCGGATGCGGTCGATGCGCCTGTCTGCCTCGCGGTACCATGAGGCCGGAGGGTCTCCCGCGGGGTACAGCACCAGGGTCTCCTGGATCGCGCCCGCCGGCGGGTTCGGACCCAGGTTGGTCACGCGCACGCCTGCGATCTCCACGGTTCCCGACGAGCCACCGAAGAAGAACTTCAGCTGCGTCTGGCCAGGCTCGAAGTCCCGGCCGGCCCGTCCGGCGAACCGGAACTCGCGCCACTCGGGACCGGGGCTCGCGACCGCCGAGAGGTATTTCGCGTGCGGCTCCGACGCCTGTTCGAAGATGAACGTCGTGGGGCACCGCTGCTGGCTGCGGAGCCATGCTCGGAAGTAGACGGTGTCGCCCCTCCGGACGGGGTGCTGGACGAGCCGGCCGAGCTGGATGCTCCACGGCGCGGCGCCGGGCTCGGAGCGGAAGGACACGCGGAGGCCCTTTCGGAAGGGCAGTCCGGAGACGTCGAAGTTGGCGGCCGACTGCAGGCCTACTCCGGTCCAAGCCGCGGCGTCGAGGTCCCGATCTCCGTCGATCCAGTTGACGGGCGCCGCCCAGACCGCGGCCACTACGAGGGATGTCAGCATCGTTGCACCTCGGAGCCATCCTACCCGGCTCGTTCATGCATTAACGCCACAATTGGGCGGTGCGTTGCGCACCTCTGGGACGTATCCTAGTTCTGACGGGGGTGGATCGGGGTGATCCGGATCGTGGGCATCCAGAGGTCGGAGGATCCGAATCGGGAGTTCGTTCTGCTTCAGAACCAAGGATCGCGGCGCCTGACCCTGCGGGGACACGGCGTGGCAGCGGAGCAGGCGATCGACACGGGCGGGTTCGAGGCCGTGTTCTTCCTGCAGGACGACGTGCTGATCCCTCCCGGGATGTTCGTGGTGCTCAAGACCGGCTTCGGGCAGAACCGTTGGGGCCGAACCAAGGACGGGTCCCATGCTTACTTCTGCCACATGAACCGCGCGCAGCCGGTTTGGCGGAACGTTCGCGGGCCGGTGCACGTGCTCGCCACGCAGCACACGTTCGTCGAACGGGACACCTACGCGCTGGTCTGAGGCGGGTTGCCCGCGGGGTTGATGCGGTTCATCGCCCGCTCTACTCCTTCCGTCAGCACCCACTCGCATCCTTGGGCCGCGAGCTCGATCGCCCTTCGCACCTCAGGCGCCTCGTCCGGGGTGAACTTGCCTAGGACGTGGTCCACGGCGGCTCCCGGATCCGCGGATCCGATGCCCACCTTGAGCCGAGGGTAGTTCTGGCTGCCCAGGGCTTGGATGACCGACTTGTGGCCGTTGTGCCCGCCGGCGCCGCCCTTGGGCCTCAACCTGACCCGGCCGAGCTGCAGGGCCATGTCGTCCGCCACCACCAGCACACGCTCGGGCGGCAGCCCGTGCTCGCGGACGAACCCCCGGACGGCCTCGCCGCTGCGGTTCATGAAGGTCAGAGGTTTGACCAGCAGCGTGGAGACGCCTTCGATCTGCCCCAGCGCGAACATCGCTTGGTGCTTGGCCTTGGCCAGCTTCAGACCGTGTCTCCGGGCGAGCTCCTCGACGACGAGGAAACCCACGTTGTGGCGTGTGTTCGCGTACTCCGGACCCGGGTTGCCGAGACCGACGATCATCCACTCTGGCGGCAGGACCGGGTCGCGGGGCTTGCGGAACCACCTCATCGGGAGTCGGAGGAGACGGTGGGCTGCTCCGTCGCCAGGCCGGCGTCGGGAGCGAGGGTGCCCTGGGCCATCAGCCCGAGCAGCGCCAGACCAAGCAGGATGCGGTACACGACGAACGGAGCGAGGCTGCGGGTCTGCAGCCAGCGGATGAGGAACGCGATGGAGGCGTAGCCTACGACGAACGCCGCCACGTTCGCCCAGAGGACGGCGGACCAGCCGAGGTCGGCGAGGTGCGCCCTCTCGCTCCAGACCTCGAGCACCGCCGCGGCGAACACGCTCGGCACCGAGAGCAGGAAGGAGTAGCGGGCGGCGGCGGCCCGATCGAACCCGCACAGCATCGCTCCGGCGATCGTGCTGCCGCTCCGGCTAGCCCCCGGGATCAGGGCGATCGCTTGGAACAACCCGACCCAGAGCCCGTCGATCGGCTTGGCGTCCGCCTCGCTGCGGCGGCGTCTGCCCCAACGGTCCGCGAGCGCCAGGACAATGCCCATCAGGATCAGCGCGCCGGCCACTACGTACAGCGACCGCAGGTCGGACTCGATCTGTCGCTTGAAGGCGACGCCCAGCACCACGATCGGAATCGTGCCGAGGAAGATGCCCCACCCGATGCGGGCGTCGGTGGTCTGCCGGGCCTCCTTGTCGTAGAGGCTGCGGAGCCAGGCGCCGAACGCGTGGGCCAGCTCTCGGCGGAAGTAGATCAGGACGGCCAACAGCGTGCCGAGCTGGATCACCGCGGTGTACGCCGCTCCGGGGTCGGGCCAGGAGAGGAGCGCCGGCAGCACGCGGATGTGCGCGGTGCTGCTGATCGGCAGGAACTCGGTCAGCCCCTGCACGATGCCGATGACGATCGCTTCTAGTGTGCCCATTCCTCCACCTCGAGAGCGTCCTGCCCAAGGAACCTCAGCACGGCGCTCGCCGTTCGCTCGGCGGCTCTTCCGTCGCCGTAGGGGCTGACGGCCTGGGCCATCTCGGCGTAGGCGGAGGGGTCGTCGAGGAGCCGCGCGGCCTCGAGGAAGACCCGCTCCTCGTCCGTGCCGACCAGTCTGGCCGTGCCCGCCTCCACGCCCTCGGGCCGCTCCGTGGTCTCCCGCAGCACGAGCACGGGAACGCCGAACGCCGGCGCCTCCTCCTGAACGCCTCCCGAATCGGTGAGGATGAGCGTGGCACGCTGCATGAGCTTCACGAAGCGCGCGTACTCCGGCGGTTCCATCAGCACGGTGCGCGGGGCATCGCCGAGGATCGGGAGGAGCGTCTCGCGGACGATCGGGTTGCGGTGCATCGCGACGGCGACCAGCAGGTCGTCGTACCGTTCGGCCAGCCTTCGGAGCGCCCTGGCGATCGCCGCCTGGGGCTCGCCCCAGTTCTCCCTTCGGTGGGTCGTGACCAGCAGCACGCGGCCTTGGTGCTCTGGGAACCAGTTCTGCGGCTCCCGCTCGGCGACCGCAAGCACGGCGTCGATGCCGGTGTTGCCCGTCACCAGGATGCGGGACGGGTCGCACCGCTCGGCCAGAAGGTTCTCCTTGGCCCACCGGGTTGGGGCGAAGTGCTGGGCGGCGACGATGGCCGCGGCGCGGCGGTTGAACTCCTCGGGGAACGGGTTCATCAGGTCGCCCGTCCGAAGGCCGGCTTCGATGTGCCCGAACGGAATCTTGCGGTAGAAGGCCGCGAGGCTCGCGATGAACGTCGTGGTGGTGTCGCCTTGGGCCATCACGTAGTCCGGCCGCAGGTCCTCCATCGCTCGGTCGAGGCCCTCCAGCGCGGCGCAGGAGATTCTGGCGAGCGACTGGCCCGGCTTCATGATGCCGAGGTCGAGGTCGGGGTCCAACCCGAAGGCGCCCAGCGCCTGGTCGAGCATCTCCCGATGCTGCCCGGTGGAGACCAGCAGCGTTTCGCAGAGCTCGGGGAAGCGGCGCAGGGCGAGCACGACCGGGGCGGACTTGATCGCATCCGGCCGGGTGCCGACGACGAGGGCGATGCGGGGCTTAGCCATAGAGTCGGATTCCGATGAGGAGGAGCGCGCAGAGGATCGCGTCCACGAGGTAGAGGATGCCCACCACCTGCCTCTGGGTCAGCCCCATGCCGAGCAGCGTGTGGTGGATGTGGCTCTTGTCGGCCTTGGTGATCGGCTGCCGGCTGCGGATCCGGCGCACGACCACGAACGCCGCGTCGAAAAGCTGCACGCTGAACACCAGCATCGGAACGAGCATCGCCACGGCGGCCGCCGTTTTGAACGCCCCGACGATGCTCACGCAGGCCAGAAGGAAGCCCAGGACCTGCGCGCCTCCGGTGCCCATGAAGATCTTCGCCGGGTTGAAGTTGTGGCGCAGGAAGCCGAGTGAGGCGCCCGCGATGGCCGCCACGACGATCGCGACCCGAGGCTGACCCTCGTACACGGCGATGACGGCGAGCGTGCTGGCCGCGATGGCGGCGATTCCGGCTGCGAGGCCGTCCAGGCCGTCGATCGTGTCCATCGTCTTCGTCACGACGAAGATGTACAGCGCGGTGATCGGCACGGCCGCCCACCCGAACGGCACCCAACGGCCCGGCTGGCCGGAGAACGGCGCGACGATCCCGCTGATCTGGACTCGGTCCCCGCCGGAGTAGAAGAACTGGACGGCGACTCCCGCCGCCAGGAGAAACAGCATCTGCCACAGGGCGCGGAACTGGTACAGGTCGTCGAGGGCGCCGAACACCATGATGGCCGCGCCGATCGCGAGCATCGCCACCAGATAGGGTGGGAAAGGCCGGGCGGCGGGGAACGCCGCGGGAAGCACGGCGAAGAGCGCCAGGAGGATGCCGCCGAAGATCGCGATGCCGCCCCAGCGGGGGATCGGCGTTCGGTGAACCCTCCGCTCGTCGCCCTTGGGGTCGTCGATCGCGCCGAACCGCTCGGCGAGCCGCTTGACGAACGGGGTGAGCGCCAGGGTGGCGAGGAGCGCCACGACCGCCGCGGCCAAGGGGTAGCGGTAGCCCGCGAGGGGGCCGCTCCGATGCAGCTCGAAGCCGGAGTCCCTCGCCACGAGCCGGTTCCCCGACGGCACCCACCGGAACTCCGAGCCGGCTTCCGACCGCACCACCACGGAGCCGGAATCGAGCGCCCAGCGGATCTTGGTTTCGCGGAACCCCGCCGGCCCGCCCAGCTTGCTCATCTTGCCGACGCCGCCCGCATCGAGCACCAGAACGTAGCGGTAGCCGCCGTCGGTGAAGCCCTCCCACCGGCCGGCGACCTCGTTGGCGACCGGACCGCACCCGGCCAGCGCCAAGAGCGCCGCCAACGCCCACAGAACCCGGACAGGGGCGCTCAACCGAGATCCACCTGCTCGAGGGATCCCTCGCGGTATCGGAACACCTCCATCGCGGAAAGCCGGAACAGCTCGAGCGAGAACGGGTCGGGATAGTCTCCCTCGTAGATCACCCGTCGAACACCGGCGTTGATGATCATCTTCGCGCACGTGTTGCACGGCTGGCACGTGACGTACATGGTCGCGCCCTCACACGACACGCCGATGCGAGCCGCCTGCAGCAGGGCGTTCTGCTCGGCGTGCAGCGAGCGGATGCAGTGGCCGTTCATCATGCAGCCTTCGGGCCAGTCGCGCTCCGGGCCGCCCTCGGGGCAGTGGGGAAGGCCTCGGGGGGCGCCGTTGTACCCGGTCGCCACGATCTGGCGGTCGCGCACGACGACGGCCCCCACGCTGCGGCGGGGGCACGTGGCCCGCGTGCTCACCAAGTGCGCGATCTGCATGAAATAGGCGTCCCAGCTCGGCCGGTCCATCGGAATATCCTCCATTGTGCCCGATCGGGGTCGCCAGAGGTTCGGACCGAACTTGGGTTGCATTCGGAGCGCCGTCTGCGCCATACCTAACCCGCATGCCCAGCATCGAAACCGTCGAGCGAGAGGCGATGGAGGCCGTCGCCGCGGCGTCGTCCACCCAAGAACTCAGGGAGCTGGAGATCCGCTTCCTCGGCAAGCAGGGGGTGCTGACCGGGCTGCTTCGAGCCATCGGCCAGCTGCCGCCCGAGGAGAAGCCCCGCTTCGGCCAGCAGGTGAACGCCGCCAAAGCCCGCGTGCAGGCCGCGATCGACGAGCGGGAGCGCGAACTGAAACGGCTGGAGAACGCCGCGAGGTTCGAGCGGGAACGCATCGACCCCACGATGCCAGGGCGCCGATGGCGGGTCGGCCGCCGGCACGTGCTTCAGGCCACGGCGGACCGCATCAAGGCCGTGCTCGGCGGGCTGGGGTTCGAGTACCTGGAGTCGCCGGAGCTGGAGCTGTTCCGATACAACTTCGAGGCGCTGAACTATCCGCCCGACCATCCCGCGATGGACGAGCAGGACACGTTCTACATCGACGACCAGCACCTGCTCCGCACGCAGTGCACAGCCATCCAAGGTCGGGTGTTCGAGAGGCGGAAGCCACCTTTGCGCGTGTTCACCATCGGCCGGACCTATCGGAACGAGAACGTGGACCGCACCCACGGCCACACGTTCCACCAGGTTGACTGCTTCATGGTGGACGAGGGCGTGAGCATGGCCCACCTCAAGGGCACGCTCGGGCAGTTCGCCCGGTCGATGTTCGGGTCGGACGTGCGGGTGCGGTTCCGCCCGGACTTCTTTCCGTTCGTCGAGCCGGGGGTGGACTACGCGATCAGCTGTCCGTTCTGCGGCGGATCCGGGTGCGCCGTGTGCAAGGGCTCCGGCTGGATCGAGCTGGGCGGAGCGGGCTTGGTGCATCCGAACATCCTGGAGGCCTACGGCATCGACACCGACCGCTACTCGGGCTTCGCCTTCGGCCTCGGCGTAGAGCGGATTCCGATGATGTCCCACGGCATCGACGATCTCCGCCACTTCCTTGAGAACGACCTTCGATTCTTGGAGCAGTTCCCGTCATGAAGTTCCCGTTCGCCATGCTGCGCGACTTCGTCGAGACCCGCCTCGGCCCGGCCGAGGTCGGTGACCTCCTGACCATGGCGGGCTTCGAGCTGGAGGGCATCGAGCAGGTCGAAGGGGACACCGTGCTGGACATCAAGGTGACCCCGAACCGGGGCGACGGGCTGTCGGTTTTCGGGCTCTCCCGGGAGGTTCTGGCCAAGGACGCGGAGGCTAGGCCCACGGAGCTCTACGAGCGGGCGTGCCGCAGGTTTCCGATGCCGGACGACGGCGACGAGGGGGAGACCGGGGCGTTCGCCAGCGTGACGATCGAGACCGAGGACTGCCCCCGCTATGCCTGCCGCATGTTCCGCAACGTTCCGCAGGGCGATTCGCCCGAGTGGATTCAGCGTCGCCTGCGCCAAGCCGGGATGCGGCCGATCAGCCTTCTGGTGGACCTCACGAACTACGTGATGCTGGAGCTGGGCCAGCCGCTGCACGCCTTCGACCTGGACACGCTGGCGGGGCCCGAGATCGTGGTGCGCCACGCCAGGCCCGGCGAGAGGCTGACCACTCTGGACGGCACCGAGCATGAGCTCGCTCCGGGCCAGATGATGATCTGCGACGCCGAGAAGCCAGTCGCCGTGGCGGGCGTGATGGGCGGTCTGGAGACCGAAGTGACTCCGGCGACGATGAACGTTCTGCTGGAGTCGGCGAACTTCCGGAACACGACGGTGCGCCGAACCAGGAAGCAGCTCGGCCTCAGCACCGAGGCCAGCTACCGGTTCGAGCGGAGCGTCGACCCGGACGGGGTCGTGGCCGCGCTCAACCGCTTCGCGGAGCTTCTCGAGGCCGTCGACGGCGGGGCTTCCAGAGTGTTCGGCGTCATTGACCGCTATCCAGGCCGATCGGATCGCCAGCCCGTTCGTCTCACCCTAGCCCGCACGTGCCGGTTGCTCGGCCTTGATGTGACGCTGGACCAGTGCCGAAGCTACCTGTCGAGGCTCGGAATGGAAGTCACCGAGGCGGAAGGCGGCTTGCTGGTGGTGCCGCCGTCGTGGCGCCCGGACATCGTTCGCGAGGACGACTTGATTGAGGAGGTCGGTCGGGTCCACGGCTACGAGCGCATTCCCGAGGTCCTGCCGCAGGGGAGCACGCCGCAAGGAGGGGTCTCGGGCGTCTATGCGCGGATCGACCTGCTGAAGGACGCGCTCCTGCGGGCGGGTTGCACGCAGGTCGTCTCCCACTCTCTGGTCGGCACCAGCCCCCTCGACGACCCCTCCGCCGAGCGGATCGGCCCCAAGAACCCGGTGTCGGCCGACGCGGCTTGGCTGAGGTCTTCGCTGCTGCCGTGCTTGGCCGATGCGGCGCGGCGGAACGGCGCGAAGGACCTGTGGCTGTTCGAGGAGGGACGCACCTTCGCCATGGGTCCGAGCGGACCGGAGGAGCGCCGGCGCGTTGGGATCTATGCCCAAGGGACGCTGCTGCCGGACCACTGGCGCAAGAGCGATCCCGGCCGCGCGGACTTCTTCGCCGTCAAGGGCATCGTGGAGGAGACGCTCTCGTTCCTCGGGCTGGAGGCGGAGTGGTCGGCTGGATCCGACCCGAGGCTGCATCCGACGCGTCAGGCGTCGGTCCTCGTTGGCGGCGAGCTCGCGGGGGTCGTCGGTGCGATCCACCCCGACGTGGCGCAGGATGCCGGCCTCCCGGACGACTGCGTGCTGGCCGAGCTGGACGCGGATCGGATCGTTCGAACGCCCGTGGAGCCGCGCAGGTTCCGGGCGGTCAGCCGCAACCCCGCCGTGCGCCGCGACGTCGCGATTCTGATCGGCAAGGACGTTCCGTATGCCGTGATCGAGCGCGTCGTCGCCGAGGCGGCCGGCGACGTGCTGGAGAGGCAGTGGCTCTTCGACGTGTTCGAGGGTCAGGGCATCCCCGAGGGCAAGCACAGTCTGGCGATCGCTCTGCAGCTGCGGAAGTTCGGCGGGAACTTCACGGACGAGGAAGCGAACCAGGTGCGGGATCGCGTCGTGGAGGCGCTTGCACGGCTGGGCGCGACGTTGCGCTGACCGCGAAGGACCACCACAACCCCCAGAGGCCGAGCGCGAACGCGGCCCGGATGGCCATCGGCCAGTAGTGGTAGTGGCCAAACGGCTTGAGCCAAGCCATGGGCAGGAACGCCAGCAAGGACAGCGCCCATCCCCAGGCCGCCGGACCGCGGTCCGTCCAGGCGCGGGCCAGAGCGGCGGTTTGCAGTCCGAACTGGACGATGGCCGACGGCAGGATTCCGCCGAGGATCACCATCCATCCGAGGTCCAGCGACCGCAGACCCTGCCACAGCAGCGTGGCGGTTGGCAGGGCGTAGTCGAAGAGCGCGATCCACACTCCCGGCCCCGAGCGGAACTGCTGCTCCTGGTACCCCGAAGCCTCCATGGGAACGAAGCGGGCCCGCACGACGAGGTAGGCGGCGAGAATCGCCCAGTGAGCCAGGTGCGTCCACCACGCCACGCGCCAGCCCCGCCAGCGAAGCGCCAGCGTGCAGCCTGCCAACACCGCGGGCAGCATCACGGCCTGCTCATAGCAGCCCAGCGCGAGGGCCAGGCACGCGAGCGAACCGGCGTAGGCCGGCCAGGTCCACCCGTCTCGCCCGGGATCGGGTTCGGTGTTGCGCGTCGCGGGAGGGTCGAACGGTCCGGGCGCGCGTCGCTCCCGATGGCCGAAGCGCCGAACGAAGGCTCCGTGGCAGGCCATCGCCGCGAGGCAGAACACAGCCATCGAGCTGGCGGTGCGACCCGGAATCCACTGCAGCACCGAAGAGCGCGCCGAAGCCAGAGGCACAAGGGCCTCCACGGCCCAGAGACCGACGCCTAGCCCAACCAAGGCGTCGATCCAACGCCTCCGCCACAGGGCCAGCGCCGCCGCAGCCAGCACTGCGAGCCGCAGCGCCTCGGGCACGGCCGCGGGGATGGCGGCCGTGTGCCAGAGGGCGAACAGAGTCGCTCCGGCGGCGGCGAAAGGCCGACTCTCCGACAGTTGTCGAAGCGCGGCGTAGAGCAGGACGATGCTGAGGAACGCCAGCGCCGCGTTCGTGAGGGCGAAGCCCGCGGCGTTGCCGTCCCAGAGGGCGCGGTCCAGCTCGAACGTCAGCGTGGAGACGGGGCGGTAGAAGTGGTTGCCGAGGGGCCAGTCGGAAGCGAACCATCGCCAAGGGTCGTCGGTTCGCCGCAGGGTGTCGAGGAGCACCGCCGTGTCGGTGTCCCGCAACAGCGCCGGCGAGGTCCCCCTGTTCCAGAGAACGACGACGGACGCCAGCGCCAGGACCCAGACCAGCCAGCCGGAACGAGCCATCGCCCAGATTATGGTGGAGGCCCGGCCGAGGGGCCCAAGTTGCCCGCTGCGGGC
>CALGMO010000070.1 GCA_937961665.1 uncultured Fimbriimonadaceae bacterium | reverse complement strand
GCCAACCCGGTGCCCTCGCCCGGCTGGGTGCTCCACACGGAGACCAGGCGCTCGGGCTCGCGCAGTGCGAGGGGTTCTAACAGAACCGCGTCGACAACGGTGAAAAGCGTCGTCGCGGCGGCAATTCCGAGCGCGACCATGAGCACGGTCGTCATCGCGAATGTGGGCCGGCGTCGCAGGCCGCGCTCATCGACGCCATCTGGGCGGTCCTAAGGAGCGTCGCGCGCGACATCCTCCGGGGCCAGATTCTGCTGGACGGCGAGGAGTACATCCTGGCCCAGCCGGAGGCTCGCAAGGACGCCGACTTCGTGGACCGCGCCCTGCGCGCGCTCTCCGACACCGCCGCGCTGTACGAGGACGTTCAGAACCCGCCCGAGGGATGCGGCAACGTCACGATCGGCCACGAGAACCGGCGGGACGAGCTCCACGGCCTGTCGATCGTGCGCAGGAGCTTCTTCGTCGGCGAAACCGAGGCTGGCACGCTGGCCGTGATCGGCCCGCGCCGCATGGCCTACGACCGCAGCATCCCGCTGGTCGAGTACGCCGCGAAGGCGCTCTCGCACGTTCTCGGCAAATACCTGGGCAACTAGCGGAGCGAGAACAGGCTGTCCGGCAGGCCCGAGTTGATCTTCACGTCGACGTACCGCATGATCCCGGCCACCTTGCCCTCGGCGTTGCGCACGGTGACGCGGCTCGGGAACCAGATGCCCTGAGACTCCGTGGGATCCTCGTACGAGAAGGTAGCCATGAGGCGGCCCGACTGGCCGTACCACTCGCGCCGGAACACGTAGCGCTTCTCCCGGTCCACCCAGATCCGGTGGCGAGACGTGTCGTCCCACTTCTTCAGGTACGTCAGGTCGAAGACCAACCCGCCCGTAGCCCGATCCACGCGCACGAACTTGGCCTCGAACAGGCTCGTGACCATCGACGGCGTGACGAGGCCGAAATCGAGGAACGTCTGGCGCTTGCCGGGGGCGTCGGACAGGTCCTCGCGCTGGTTCAACCGCGCCCGAGGGATGGAGTAGACGCGCGTCGTCCCGTTCAGGATGTAGCGCACGTCGGTGTCGCCGATCCTGGACTCCAGCCGGACCATGAAAGGCTCCTTGGCCCGCACGAGCGTGTTCTTGACGCGATACGAATTGCCGAAGTCCTTGTTGATCTTGGCCAGCTCGTCTTGGTACCCGGCCACGACCTGCGCCGTGAAGCTGAGGTCCTTCAGCCTGGGCTGAACGATCTCGTCCACGCTGGCGGCCTGCCCGAGGGCGAGCGCAGCGATCCATCCTGCGGCTAGGTTCAACATCTGCCTCGAGTGTACTCCCGGGCGCGGCGCGACGGCCCGCGGCCCACGAACCATCCGACGCTCGGGGAGGCCGGGCGACACGCAAGACCCAGCGAGCGAGGACCCCGCGAGCCTGCCCTGTATAATCCGCGGCATGCGGAACGTGCACATTTGGGCCGTCGCCATCCTCCTCGCCATCGCCTCGCTGGCCTGGGCCGGCGGCGGCCAGGGCGCGAACGACGCCGCCGCCAAGAAGGAGCGCGAGAAGATCGCCCAGCTCCAGAAGGCCTACGAGAAGGCCAAGTCGGCCTACGGAGCCAAGCCGAAGGACGAGAAGGCGAAGAAGGCCTTCGTCCAAGCCGCCACGGTGTACGCCCGGACGACGATGTACTCCAACGCCCTCGCTCCCAAGGAGAAGTATCCCGTGGCTTTGCGGGTGTACCGCGAGGTACTGAAGGCCGATCCCAAGAATCAGGAGGCGCGCCAGTCGGTGGAAACGATCGAGAGCATCTACGCCAGCATGGGTCGGCCGATCCCCAAGTGAGCCTCTCCGAGCCGAACTCCAGGCGATTCGCGATCCTTCTGTGCGTCGGCGCGGCGCTCTTCGCCGTGCTGCCGTCGCTGTTCGGCTGGGCCCTGACGCCGCCGACCTCCCGCTATCTGGGAGTCGAATACAACCTCGACGACCAGATGGTTTATGCGGCCTGGATGCGGCAGGCCGCCGAGGGCAGGGTTCTGTTCGAGAACCGGTTCACGACCGACCCGCAGCCCGGCTTGACGCTGCACGTCTACTTTCTGGTCCTCGGCTGGGTATCGAAGGCGCTCGGCGTCCCGCTGACGATGGCCCTCGCGAGGGCGGTCTTCGGCGCGGCGTTCTTCTGGCTGGTCTTCCGCCTGGTCTCGCGGGTCACGCCGGACGTGTTCGCCCGCAAGCTCGCCTTGAGCCTTGTGGCGATCGGAGGCGGGCTGGGGTTCCTCGTCTGGCAGAGCTTCGGAACGACGATCCAGCGGCCGGTCCCCGATTTCCTGTCCTCCCTCCTGCTGGGGCGCCTGCCCATCGACGTTTGGCAACCGGAGGCCTTCGTCTTCCCCTCGCTCATCACGAACGGCCTGTTCCTAGCAAGCCTGTGTCTGATCCTCTGGCTGTTCGAGGCCGTTCTGGACGCGGAAACCTCCTGGCGTCCGGTCTGGAAAGGCGCGCTGGCGTTCGGCCTGCTGATGAACATCCACAGCTACGACGCGCTGCTCGTGACGATGGTCCTCGTGGCGCTCCTCGCCTGCCAGATCGTGCGCAAGAGGGTGTCGCCGGCGTGGGTGGGTCGCGTGGCGATCATGGGCCTCGGCGCCGTGCCGCCCGCCCTGTGGTTCTGGAACGTGCTGCAGAGCGACCCCGTGTTCCAGGCCAGGGCCGCGACCGAAACGTACTCTCCGAACTTCCGGCAGGTCGCGGCGGGACTCATCCTGCTGGTCCTCCTGACGGCCGTGAGCGTGTTCTCCCCGAGGGCCACGTACGGCGAGCCGAGGAGGAGGATCGCCATGGGCTGCGGCATCGGCGTCGGGGTGCTCCTGTGGATCGGCGCCGCGAGCCATCAAGACGGCTACTGGATTCAGAGCTTCGCGGCTTGGCTCGCCCTGTACGTCGTGGCCATCGCCGTGGCGGCGGGACTCTCCACCCCCAACCCCTCGAAGAACCTGTTCCTCGCCTGGGCTTGCGTCAGCCTGGTGGCGATCTACTTCCCGGCGCTCTTCCAGCGCAAGCTGGCCATGGGCATGCAGATCCCGTGGGCCGTGCTGGGCGCGCTCGGGCTGGCGCTGGTGATCGAGGGCGTGGAGCGGAACGTGAGGAATCTGGCGACCGTCGTGGGCCTGGTCTTGGTCGGCGCAAGCTCCGGCCTGTGGCTCCAGCGGGAGCTGCTGTACCTCCGCTGGAACGTCTCGAACACCACGATGCACGCCCCGTACCTATCGGCGGACGCCGCCCGCATCGTGGACTACCTGTCGAGCGTGCCGGGCCGCAAGGTGGTTCTCGCGATGCCGGGAGTCGCGGCGCCCCTCGAGTCGCCGGACCGGTTCGCCTCGCCCATCCTGCCGGACCTCAACCCGATCCTCTCCGGCATGGCGGGTTGCACCACGTACGCCGGCCACTGGAGCGAAACGCCCCGGTACCTGGAGCGCCGCGGCCGACTCACGGCCGCTTTCTTGGCCACAACTCCCCCGTCGGTTCTACAGGATGTCCTCTCGGAGAGCGGAGCCCAGTACGTCGTGGCCCCCGTACCCGAGGCGTTCCGGGTTCTGCCGGCTCCCTTGCGCGACCTCTCCGGACTCGGCGAGGTGGTCGTCAACGGGACTCAGTTTCGGCTGATTCGGATCGCGGAGCCCTCTGGGCGATCGTAGACGCGCTCGGCGCGGAACCGGTTCCGACCGCCACGATCTGCGGCCCGCCCTTGTAGTAGCTCCGACCGAGCGCATCGCGCCGCACCAGCACACCGTCGCGGTAGACCAAGCGGTAGGTCACCACCGAATGCCCCTTGCCGCCCTTCTCCACCACCCTGCGCGTTCCCGCCGGCAGAGTCGGATCCTCGACCGTCTTGACGCCTCGGTCCCAAGACTTGTGCCCCTCGCTGACGATCCGAACTTTGAGGCCGGGATCCTTCCGCCCGAGGACCCGCACGTGCAGGACCCCAGAGCCGACCTGAATCGAGAAGGCCACCGGCGTCGGCCCGGTGTTCTCCAAGACCAGGTCATGGGAGCCGTAGCTGACCGCGGCGTCCCGACCGATCGGAACATAGGGCACGGGAAGACTGTGGTTCGACCGGCGCACGATCTTCAGGTCGGCCAGCAACGCGGCGTTGTAGAGCGTGGTGCTCACCTGGCAGATTCCGCCCCCCACGCCCGTGTCGTGACGCCCGTTCACGTACACCCCGGCCTCCTTGAACCCGGTCTCGATGGTCCGCTTCCCGACCGTCTCGTTGAACGAGAACCGGTCTCCGGGCAACAGGACCAATCCGTCGATCTTCTCTGCCGCGGCGCGGATGTTCGTGTTCCTCGGCTTGTTGCTCCTCGGAAACCGGGTGGAGAACTCCGCGACGACCTCCTGAATCTGCTCCAGAGCCTCGTCCGCGACGTGCTTGGGAGCCTCCACGACCGGAAGCTCCACCTCATCCCGGCCGTCCCGAAGAGAGGCGAGGATCGTGTCGGGAAGCGAGTCCCCGTCCAACGTTCGGCCGGGCGCCTCCGGACGACGAACGATGCGGCCCTCGCGCAGAAAGGCTCTGGCAGGAGAGGTTTTCGGCAGCCTCTTCACCGCCTCGCGCTTCAGCCGAGCGACGTCCCCCACGAATGCGAGCACGGGCTCGAACGACCGTTTTTCGGGCTTCTGTCCGGGGAGCCAGCGGGCCGCGGCGTCCCAGAAGTCTTGGACGGGCACTTGGGCGACCGAGGCCTCGTCGTCCAGGCGCAGGAGTTGGGAGACCCGCGTCTCCGCGACGAGAGAGCCGCCGGGCAGAACCAGTCGAACCGGCCGAAGCTTCTCGGTCTCCCACCAGACGCGAACCCGCCTGCGGGCCTCGTCCGGCGTCAGCTCACCAACAGGCACGGGGCCAACGAAGGTGTTCGGCGCCAACCGTTCTTGAAACCGATACGCCGAAAGCACGAGCCCGCCCGCAACCGTGGCGAGCAGCACGACCAATGCCCAGAACCAACGCCTCCATCCTAGAAACACGGGCAACGGTCTCCTCTCTCCACGGTCCATTATGGCGCGGGGCCCCCCTCCGGCTCCGGACGGTCTCGGCGAGCGGTACACTGGCGCCATGAGGAAGCTGGTTTGGCTCAACGGCGAGCTCTCCGCACTGGAAGAAGCCAAGACGTCGGTCGCAGACCACGCCCACCTGTACGGCGACGGCATCTTCGAGGGCATCCGCATCTACGACGGCAAGGTCTTCAAGCTGGACGAGCATCTGGACCGGCTCTACCACGGCATCCGCATGCTCGGCTACCAGATGCCCCAGGCTCAGCCCGAGCTGCGAGGCATCATCCTCGAAGTCTGCGCCAAGGCCGAGATCCCCAACGGCTACATCCGGCTGAACGTCACGCGCGGAACCGGCCTCGGCCTGGATCCCAAGCACATCGATCCCCGATGCAACGTCATGGTGATGGTCTCCACCCTGGCGCTCTATCCGGAGGAGTCGTACGCGAACGGGTTGGACGTGATCACGACGTCGGTCCGCGTCATTCCCGCCGACAGCCTGGACCCCCGGCTCAAGTGCATCGGCCGCTACGCCTCGAACATCCTGGCGAAGATGGAGGCGAACGCAAGGGGCGCCGGAGAGGGCCTCATGCTGAACCACCAGGGGCACATCGCCGAATGCACGGGCGACAACCTGTTCGTCGTGCAGGGCCGCCGGATCCGCACCCCGCACCCGGCGTGTGGCATCCTGAAGGGCATCACGCGCGACACGGTGATGGCGCTCGCCCGGGCCAAGGGCCTCGAGGTGACGGAGGACTTCCTGACGCCGTTCGACGTCTTCTCGGCCGACGAGGCGTTCCTGACCGGAACCGCCGCCGAGGTGATCCCGATGGTGTCTCTTGACGGCAAGCCGATCGGCACCGGCAAGCCTGGGCCGGTAACCCAGGACCTGATGGCGGCCTACAAGGCGGAAACGAGCAGGGGCACGGCGTTCTGAGCAGGGTCTGCGCGAGGTGCGGGCGCCCAGCCCGGTGGTCGGTGCGCTCCGAGGAGGCGTCGCAGCGGTGGCTCTGCGACGGATGCCTCGAGGTGGAGACGGGCTTTCGGGGCCTCCGCAGACCGCTCGCGCACCTGGCCCGGCCGGCCCCGGAGAGCGACCAGTGCCCCGCTTGCGGAACGAGGTGGCTCCTCGTGGAGGCGACCGCCTTGGTGGGTTGCCCGGTCTGCTACGAGGTGTTCGGCGGCGCGATCCGGACCCGCTTCGGACTCGACTGACCGTCGCCGCTCACAGCGCGGTTCGGGGGAGCTCGATGGACGGAACCCGCGCCTCAAGGGCCAGGATGCGGTACAGCCGTTCGGCAACACCCTCGTAGGAGAATCGCTCCTCCAGCGCCCTGCGCGCGTTGGCTCCCATCGCCGCGAGCCGCTCAGGCTCGTTCCGCAGCCGGAGGATGGTCTCGGCGAGGCCCGTCGCGGACGCCGGCGGCACCACTTCCCCGCAATCCTCCTCGCGGATCACGCGGGCCACCTCGCACCGCTCGTCCATCATGGCCAGGGTCGGTCGGCCCGCCGAGAGGATCGAGTAGAACTTGCTCGGGACGCAGAGACCCACCATGCCCTGCTCCAGCGTCACCAGGCAGAGGTCGGCCGCCGCGAGCAGGTCCACGTACTCCTCTGCCGGAAGGAACTGCTCCACGGCGACGTTGGCGATGCGCTCGTTGCGGACCCGGTCCCGAACGTGCTGCTCCTTGACGCCGTTGCCCACCAGCAGAAACCGCACGTCGGGAGCCTTGTCCTGCAGCTCCTTCGCGGCGTCCAGTACGGCGTCGAAATCGTGGTACCTCGCGAAGTTCCCCGAGTTCACCACCAGAAAGCCGCCGTTCGGGGCGAACCGCCGCCGCACCGCGTTGTCGCGCGGACGGGGGGAGATCGCCTCCGGGTCGGCGCCGATCTCCAGAACGTGCACGGCGCTAGGCTCCAGTCCATAGTTGGCCACGAGGTGCTCGCGCATGCATCGCCCGATCGCCACCACCCGGGCGGATCCCTTGAGCCAGGCCCGCTGGAAAGCCTTCGCCACACGGACGAACCGGTTCCGCGCCGACGCCACCTGCAGGGCGACCGCCCTGTCGGGCTCGAGGTCGTAGATCACGTACACGTAGGGGATGCCGAAGACCCTCCGCAGAAACCAGGCGGCGAGCGCGAGCGACGGGGGAGCGGTGGAGACCAGGATGCAGTCGTACGGATGGCGCAGGATCAGTTGGAAGAGGACCTTGAGCGCGAACCACACGTTCGCCACCATCCGCTCTCGCGTTCGGCTGCGCTCCACGGGGCGGATGCGGAGCCTCCGGATCTTGACGCCGTTCCAGTCCTCGAAGGCCGGGTACGACTCCTCGCCCCCGCGGTAGGAGTTGCCGGACGTCCATACGTCCACCTCGACTCCGTGCCTGTCGTGGAGACGGCGGGCGAGGTCGCTCAGCACCATTCCGGTGCCTCCCATCATGTCCGGGTAGAAGAACTCGTTGAGGATGCAGACTCGCATGGGCCTGTCACCACCTTCTCGCGTCCCGGCGCCTTTCGGAGCCTCTCGCACCTGTGAGTCCATACCCATGCCCAACCGCTTCGACGGCAGGAAACGTGCCAACCCACGCCGCCCGCCGGGCCTCACTTCTGTAATCGGCCCAGTATACACGCGCCCAGAGGCCCTTCACGGCCCGACGGGATCGTCCGGCAGCGGCACCCCCGCTAGAATCGAAGTCCAGCCGGGAAGCCGGACTCGGCCGGACAGGTTGCTCCACGCCACGCGCCGCATCCGCCCGTCCTTGGCGCGGATGGCCCACACGCGGTCGCGGAAGTCCGGGTTGTCCGCCCAGTCCCGGATCATCGCCGCCCTGGTAGCGGGGTCGGGGAACAGCCGCTCCATGGGGCGCTCCATCTCGAGCAGGTCGGCGAACGTGTAGCCCGTGGCCCGCTCGGCGGCGTCGTTCCAGAGGGCGAGGCGCCCGCTCTCGTCCATCGCCACGAGCATCACCGGAACATGGTGCACCAGGGTGCGCAGGCTCGCCTCCAGCTCGGACAGGCGATCATGGGACTGTCGGAGCTGCTGCACCTCCGACAGGTCGACGAACGAGGCCACCACGCTGAGCAGCTGTCCCGACGCGCTCCAGACCGGGTCCGCCGCCATCCATACGGGCTTCATCCTCCCGTTCAGGCCGTAGATCCGGTACTCCCGCCCCTCGGCGCGCTCGCCCCGAAGGGCGCGGAGAACCGGCCAGTCCTGCGGCTCGACCTTGGAGCCGCTGGCCGGGTCCACCACGACGAAGTCCACCAGTCTCCGAACGTCTTCTCCGATCGGAACCGGCTCGGGACCCCAGAGCTCCTCGAAGGCCCGGTTGGCCAGGCGGAAGTCGCCGGCAGGTCCGAACACCGCGATGCCCACCGGAAGGATGTCGAACAGCCCTCCCATCACCTTCTGGTCGTGCTCGCTGCGCTCGATCTCGTGAGCCAGCGCGGCTTTGAGGCGGTTCCGTTCGCTGACGTCGATGAACCCGAACAGCACCCAGTCCTGTCCCTCCGGGTCCGTCGTGGCGTCGGCGTCGAACTGGGCCTCGAACACCGAACCGTCCGCGCACCGGACCCGACAGGGCTGGCCCACCACCGAGCCGCCGTCCCGGACGAAGCGCAGCGTCCGGTGGATCGTCTCGCCCGCGTCCGGGCCGTAGAGGAAGCTTCCGATCGGCCGCTCCTGCACCTCCTCGAGGGTGTGGCCCAGGCGGCGCAACCACCGGCGGTTGGCGTCCCGAATCATGCCCTCCGGATCCGTGGCCACGATCAGCGCGGGAATCCTCTCGAACATGTGCCGATGCCACTGGGCCAGCCGCCTCAGCTCGGCCTGCACGGTCCGCTCGGTGGCGATGGTCCCCAACAGCGCCTCGCGCTCCGAGCGGAGCTCCGCCTCGACCTCGGAGGCCCGCTCGCGCTGCACCACAGAGACCGCCTCCGTCCGGCTGCCCACGTTCAGCTTCAGTCGGATGCGGGACCAGTGCGTGTTGACCGTGGCGACCCGGATGCCCAGCTCGCGGGCGATCTCCTTGTCCGTCTTCCCCTCCGCCGCGAGCTCCAGGATCGCCGATTCCCGCTGGGAGAGCCGCTTCCGATCGGCAGGTTCCGCCAAGGGATTTCGCATTACATCCAGATTACATCGCGACCGCCCGGCTCGTCAAGCCGAGCTCGGCGTGATGCGAAACGGGGTGCCCCGAGGGGCACCCCGCGCGGAGGATACGCAACCAGGAGCTTACTGCTGCGGGCCTCGGCCGTTGAAGTAGGAATCCAGGACGGAGACGTCCGTGGAGGGCACTCGGAGCTTGCGCTTCGAGATCGTCTTCACGTGCCCGTCCAGCCAAGAGACGATGGTCAGCTCCTTGTCGAACCGGGGATAGATCTGGCCCCAGGCCGTGGCGCTGGTCTCGGGCCCGGTCCACCGGCTCGGCGGCTCGATGCGGGCGTAACCGATCGGGTTCTTGATGACCGTCCCCGAGGTCGGGTGGAAGCGGTCCTTCATCGTGGCCTCGGCGAAAGCCACCGTCCCGGCCACGTCGTCGAACCCCGAGAGGCCCTTGCCCACGAAGTGGAACGGCGTCGGATTCGTGCCGTTCGGGTCGGGGTACGGGTTCGTCGTGTTCAGATAGCGGTAGTTGTAGCCGTAGCTGGGGTTGGCGCCGAGAACGTAGTGGTAGAACTCGTTCTTCGGGTCGAACCTGGACCTGCCCTGCGAATCCTGCACGGCCACGTCGTCGGCGGTGTCCTTCGGGCACAGAAAGATCTTCTCGCTCTTGGTGTACGGCAGCAACAGGAGCGGCCAATAGTAGAAGCCGTAGGTGGTTGGCAGGCGGAGATTGTTGGCGTCGTAGTAGTAGAGCGGCGCCGTCACCTCGTCGTTGTCTGCGAGATACATCACCCATGCGGTGCCGATCTGGCGGACGTTGCTGATGCTGGCCGTCCTCTTCGCGGCGTCTTTGGCCTGCGAGAAGACGGGGAACAGGATCGCGGCCAGGATCGCGATGATCGCGATCACGACCAGGAGCTCGATCAACGTGAACGCGTTGCGGGTGCGGCTTTCCATGGTCGATTCCATGTAACCCCATTCGTTACGCACAATGCAAATGCCCGTGTAAACTTGCTCCGGGAACCGCAAGGCGAACTACATGCCCACGCCGGTGTAGTGCCGAAGCCCCCGGCTCCACAGAACCTTGGCGGCCACGGCGCACAGGGCGATCCAGCCGATCTGCGACCACAAGATTCCAGGGACGGCCGAAGGGGACACCCTGCCGATCAGAATCTCCGTCGGCGCGCCCGAGGTGAAGTAGAAGGGGAAGAACTTCGTGAGCTGTCTGGCCCAATCCGGCAGAAGCGACACCGGAAAGACCTGTCCGCTCAGGAACAGCATCGGAAAGTAGTACAGCTCGAAGATGGACGACGCCTCCTGCACGAACAGCGCCAGCATCGACATCGCCACCACGAAGAAGAAGCTGACCAGGTGCCCCAGAATCAGGCTCGCCCAGAACTCCCAGCCGAGGTGCAGGCTCACGTCCTGAAGGAATCCGCGGTACGCCCACAAAAGCAGCAAGAAGAACGGCAGGAACAGCACCGGCCGGAGGAGCCTCCAGCTGAGGTTTCGGAAGAACGTGAACTCGATGAACCCGACCGGCCGGACTAGGAACGTCGAGAACTGCCCCTCGCGGATCTCCGTGGCCAGCTCCCACATGATGTGGCTGGTCACGAACGATGCGATCATCAGCATCGACAGGTAGTACACGACGAAGTCGCCGGCGGAGAAGCCCTGGATGTACCCTCCCTTGGCCGCGCTGGCCCACACCAGGGGCATCGTCACAGCCGTGACCACGTCGGTCGTGATCCAGATCAGGCCGCTCGCCCGATAGGCGATCCCGTCCTGGAAGTAGATCGCGAACACGGCCCACCACTTGCGGAGCCTCCTGAGGACCGGGCTCGTGGACTGCGTTGCGACGACGGACATCTCGGAATTCCCGAACGCCTCGGGCCGACGGGGAGCGCGCCCTCCCCGTCGGCCCGACCCGTCACACACTCGGCATCAGCTCTCGCGGAGGGGCATCCCCAGCTCCTTCAGAAGGAACCGGGCCTCCTCGTCGGTCTTCGCGCTGGTGCACACCACGATGTCCATCCCGCGGACGCGGTCGAACGTGTCGTAGGGGATCTCCGGGAACACCAGCTGCTCCTTCAGGCCGACGGCGTAGTTGCCGCGCCCGTCGAAGCTGTTGGGATTCAGCCCCTGGAAGTCGCGGATTCTCGGGAAGACGACCGTGCAGAGCTTGTCGAAGAAGGCGTACATCTGGTTTCCCCGCAGGGTGACCATGCAACCGATCTTCATGCCCTTGCGCAGGCGGAAGTTCGAGATCGCCTTCTTCGCGACCGTGGCGACCGGCTTCTGACCGGCGATCAGCTGCATGTCCCGCATCGAGTTCTCCAGATGCTTGGGATCCTTGTCGCCGGTCCCCGTTCCCATGTTGATCACGATCTTCGTGATCTTGGGGGCCTGCATCACGGAGGAGTAGCCGAACTTCTCCATGAGCTTGGGAAGCACGGTCTCCTTGTAGATCTTCTTCAGCCGAGGCTCGGGGAGCTTGACCTGAGGCCCAGACGAGGCGACCGCGGGAGCGGCCTGTCCCTTCTCCTTCTTCGCATCCTTCTTGGGTGCGGGCTGCGGCGGCTTCTTCTGCTGCTGTTCCTTCTTCGCCATCGGTTCACTCCTTCTCCATCACGGGCGCGTCCGGAATCCGCTCTCCGCTCTTCTTGGCGTAGCGGACGAGCTTGCCGTCCTCCAGCCTCCGCCCGACGCGGGTCGGCTCCTTGGTCTTCGGGTCGAGCACCATCACGTTGCTGATGTGGATGGGCACGGGAATCCTCAGCCGGGCGGACTTCTCGCCCTGGAAGCGCGCCTTCTTGTGCTTGACGGCGGCGTTCAGCGGAAGCGGGCGGTCCGGGTCCTCCTCGTTCGGCTGCAGAACGATGACCTTCTGCTTGTCGGGCAGCACCTGGGCCACGAAGCCCTCCTGCCCCTTGTCCTTGCCGGAGATGATCCGGACGAAGTCGCCCTTTCGGACCTTGAGCTTCACGCGCTGCTTCTTCTGTCGAATCTCTTGCTTCGTCATCACAGAACCTCCGGCGCCAGAGACACGATCTTCATGAAGTTCCGGTCGCGGAGCTCGCGCGCCACGGGACCGAAGATGCGGGTGCCGCGCGGCTCGTTGTTCTGCGGGTTGATGATCACGCAGGCGTTGTCGTCGAACCGCAGGGTGCTTCCGTCGCGGCGCCGGATCATGCGGTTGGTCCGCACGATCACCGCCTTCACGACGTCGCCCTTCTTGATGGGCATGTTGGGCGTGGCGGCCTTGACCGAAGCCACGATGACGTCGCCCACGCGGCCGTACCGGGGCTGGGAACCCTTCAGCACGCGGATGCACATCACCTGGCGCGCGCCGGAGTTGTCCGCTACCTTGAGCCTCGTAAACTGCTGGATCATTGCCTCTTCCTGAATCGTGGGGCGGGCCGCCGGAGGGCCCGCGCCGAAAGCGTCACTTCACCTTTTCGATGATGCGCGTCACCCGCCAGCGCTTCTCCTTGCTGAGGGGCCGCGTCTCCATGATCTCGACGAGGTCGCCAACGTCGCAGGAGAGCTCGTCGTGCGCCTTGAACCGCTGCGAGCGAATCATCACCTTCTTGTACAGGGGGTGCTGAACGCGCCGCGACACCTGCACGACGACCGTCTTCTGCATCTTGTTGGACACCACGGTGCCCTGCCGCACCTTGCGGCGTCCGCGCTGCTCGGCTTGGGGCTGCTGCTCGCTCACTGTGCGCCTCCGCGCTTCTTCTCGTTGATGATCGTCAGCAGACGCGCGATGTTGTGCCGCATCACCTTGATGCTCGCCGTGTCCGACGTCTGCCGGAACACCAGGTCGCGCCGGGCCTTGTGCAGGCTCGCCCGCTGCTGGCGGACCATCTCCTCCAGCTCCGGCACCGACTTCTCACGAAGATCCTTCGCTTTCAAATCCTTCATCGACTCTCCGCCTCCATCAGGCCGCCGGGGTCGCCGGCTTGGGGTTCCTCATCGCCTCTTTCAGCGCGTCCGACTCGGCCCTGGTCATGAACTTGCACTTGATCGGCAGCTTGTGCATCGCCAGGCGCATGGCCTCCTTGGCCACGTCCTCCGCGACTCCGTCCATCTCGAACATCACCCTTCCGGGCTTCACCACGGCCACCCATCCTTCGACGGGGCCCTTGCCCTTGCCCATTCGGGTCTCGAGCGGCTTCTTCGTGATGGGCTTGTCCGGGAAGATCCGGATCCACACCTTTCCGCCGCGGCGGATGTACCGCGTCATGGCGATACGGGCGGCCTCGATCTGCCGGCTCGTGATCCAAGCGGCCTCGAGCGCGACGAGGCCGTAGTCGCCGAAGGACACGAAGTTGCCGCGGGTGGCCTTGCCCTTCATGCGCCCACGGTGCTGCTTGCGGTACTTGACTCTCTTAGGCAGTAGCATCGCTGTCTCCTTGGCTCGCGCCGTCGTCGGAGGCCCGGCCTGCCGGCTGCTGGCGCCGCTCGGGCAACACCTCGCCCTTGTAGATCCAAACCTTCACGCCGATCGTTCCGTAAAGGGTCCTCGCCACGGCCAGGCCGTAATCGATGTCGGCGCGCAGCGTGTGCAGAGGCACCTTGCCCTGCTTGTCGCCCTCCGACCGGGCGATCTCGGCGCCGTTCAGGCGGCCCGACACCAGGATCTTGATGCCGCGGGCGCCGGAGCGGAGCGAGCGGGTCATGGCCTGCCGCATGGCTCGACGGTGCGACACGCGCTTCTCCAGCTGGGCCGCGATGTTCTCCGCCACGAGCTGCGCGTCCAAGTCGGGGTTGCGCACCTCGGTGACGTTGACGTGCACCTGCGCCGTGCGGTCGTACTGCATGGCGAGCTTCTGCAGCTGGTTCGTCAGATCCTCGATGCCCTTGCCGCCGCGGCCGATGATCGCTCCGGGCCGCGACGTGACCACGTTGACCTTGATCCGGTTGGCGGCCCGCTCGATCTCCACGCGGGAGACGATGCCCAAGCCCGCGCGGCTCTTCACGAGATCGCGGATCTTCTGGTCCTGGACAAGGTTGTGCTTGTAGCTCTTCTTGTCCGTGAACCACTGGCTGTCCCAACCACGGATCACGCCGATCCTGAACCCGACTGGATGAATCTTCTGTCCCAAACTACGCGTCTCCCTTCTCAGCCTCGCCCTGGGGCTCGACAGACTCGCTCACGACGTTCTCCTGGACCTCCGCGGGCTCGGCGGGAGCCGCGGCGCCCTTGGCCTTCTTGCCGCCCTTCTTCTCCGGCGCGGCGAAGGTCGGCCTCGGCTTCGGCTTGGTCCCCTTGGCGGGGGCCTGCTTGGGCCGGGCGTCCTCCTCCACCACCACGGTGATGTGGCTGGTCTTCTTGAGGATGCGGTTCGCGCGACCCATCGCCCGGGCTTGGATCCTCTTCAGCCGCGGACCCTCGTCCACCATGATCGTCGCGATCCTGAGGGACTCGGCGCTCAGCCCGTGGTTCTCCTCGGCGTTGGCGACCGCGCTCATCAACACCTTCCTCAGCAGCCTGGCGCCCTTGCTCGGGTGGTACCGGAGCAGCCCGGCGGCGTGCAGCGCGCTCTTGCCCCGGATCTCGTCCGCGATGATGCGGACCTTCCGAGGCTGGACGCGCAGGTATTTGGCTACAGCTCTCACTTCCATCGTTTCAGCCGTTTCCTCGTTCGACGTGCTGGTGCTCCGCCGGGCGAAAGGAGCGCTCTAGGATACCCGATCCCGGGCGCTCCGCTCCCGAACCGAACCTCTCAGCGGATGCGGACCCCCCGCTCGGGAAGCTGGCCGCCGTGGCCGCGGTACGTCCTCGTCGGGACGAACTCTCCCAGCTTGTGGCCGATCATGTTCTCCGTGACGAACACGGGCACGTGCTTCCGCCCGTCGTGAACGGCGAAGGTGTGGCCGACCATGTCCGGGATGATCGTCGACCTGCGCGACCAGGTCTTGACCAGCTTCTTCTCCCCGGACTGGTTCAGCCGAACGACCTTCTCCATCAGGTGGTCGTCCACGAAAAAGCCCTTCTTGAGACTCCTTGCCATACGTTTGCCTCGATGCGCTCAGGCCGCGATCAGCCCTTCCTCCTCCGGACGATGAACTTGTTGGTTCGCTTGTTCCTGCGGGTCTTGGTGCCCAGAGCCTTGTTGCCCCAGCGGTCCACCGGACCCTTCTTGCGGCCGACGGGCGACTTGGCCTCGCCTCCGCCGTGGGGATGGTCCCTCGGAGACTTCACGACGCCGCGGACGTGCGGCCGCCGGCCCAGCGAGCGGTTCTTGCCCGCCTTGCCGATCTGCTCGTTCTCGTGGTCCGAGTTGCCGACCTCGCCCACCGTGGCCCTGCAGGTGTTGTGCACCATGCGCATCTCGCCGCTCGGAAGGCGCAGCGTCACGTAGTTGCCTTCCTTCGCCATCACCTGGGCGGCCACGCCGGCGGCGCGGACCATCTGCCCGCCGCGGCCGGGCTGCAGCTCGATGTTGTGGACCAGCGTGCCGAGCGGGATGCTCTTCAGCTGGAGGCAGTTGCCCGGCAGGATGTCGGCGCCCTCCCCGCTCAGGACGGTGGCCCCGACCTCGAGGCCTTTGGGCGCAAGGATGTAGCGCTTCTCCCCGTCGGCGTAGTGCAGAAGGGCGATCCGGCAGGTGCGGTTCGGGTCGTACTCGATCGCCGCGACCTTGGCCGGCACGCCGTCCTTCTGCCGCTTGAAGTCGATGATGCGGTACCGCCGCTTGTTGCCGCCGCCCCGGTTGAACGACGTCACGCGCCCGTGCGAGTTCCGCCCGCCGCTCTTCGTGCGCGGCGCGAGCAGCGACTTCTCCGGCTTGCCCTTGGTGACCTCCTCGTAGGTGGAGGTGATCATGAAGCGCCGCCCGGGCGACGTCGGTTTGTACTGCTTGGTGGCCATGTTAGACTCCGTAATCCTCCAGCATCTGACCCTTGGCGAGGGTCACGATCGCCTTCTTGCGGTCGGGGCGGTAACCGACGGACCGCATGCCGACGCGGCGCTTCTTGCCCGGAAGGCGGATGGTCCGAACGCTCGTGACGGTGATCCGCTCGTCGGGCTTGCGGCCGGCGTTGTAGATCTCCTCGACGGCCCTCTTGATCTCGATCTTGTTGGCATCCGGAGCCACGATGAACGTGTACTTGCGCACCAGCTGCGACTCGTCCTGGATGCGCTGGTCGCCGTAGCTGGCGTTCATCGACTTCTCCGTGATGTGCGGCCGGATTATGATTTCGTAGGCGCTCTTCACTTGGACCACACCTCCTGCATGCGAGCCAGCGCCTCCTGGGCGACGACGATCTTGTGCGCCACCAGGAAGTCCCTCGCCGACGGGGCGGCCGACTTGCCCTCGCTGACGGGGGCGGTGCGGACCGTCACGTTCGGCAGGTTTCGGAAGCTCTTGTAGGCCACCTCGTCGTACTCCGGAAGGACCACCAGCACCCTCTTGGCGCCTTCCACTCCCAGCGCCTTCAGGAAGCCCGCGGCCTCCTTGGTCTTCGGAGCGGCGAACGCGATGGCCTCCGCCACCGCGACGTCGCCCGACTCGACCTTGGCGGAGAACGCGGCCCAGATCGCCGCGCGACGCTCCTTCTTGTTGACCTTCTTGTCGTACGACCTCGGCTTCACCGCCAGGGCCATGGCGCCGTGCGCGTAGTGCGGGGCGCGGATCGAGCCTTGGCGGGCGTTGCCGGTCTTCTTCTGCCGGTAGGGCTTGCGGCCGCCGCCGCTCTCCTCGGAGCGCGTCTTGGCCGACTGGGTTCCCTGCCGGCTGTTCGCCTCCTCGGCGACCACGGCCCGGTGCAGCACGGGGATGCCCACCATCTTCGTGGCAACCTCCACGGTGCCGACCGCCTTCCCGGACTTGTCCTTGATCTCCAGTTGCGCCATCGCCTTACCTCGCCACCTTCTTGATGACCACGAGCGACCCGTTGGCGCCGGGCACGCTGCCGTCGATCAGCAGCAGGTTGCGCTCCACGTCGACCCCGACGACCTTCAGACCCTTCTGGGTCACGGTCTCGGCGCCCATGTGGCCCGGCCGCCTGCTGCCCTTGAACACCCTCTGCGGCCCGGTCGCGCCGTTCGAGAGGGGGCGGCGGTGCGTCATGTAGCCGTGCGTCATGTGCTGGCCCGCGAAGTGGTACCGCTTGACGCCGCCCTGGAAGCCGCGCCCCTTGCTCTTGCCCGTGACCGCGACCTGCTCGCCCTCCTGGAACACGGCCGCCACGCCGATCTCCTGGCCGAGCTCCAGGCCGTCGACGCTGTCCACGCGGAACTCGCGGAGCGTCTTCAGGTTCTTGCCGACCCCGGCCTTCTTCAGGTGGCCGTACTTCGGATACGTCAGGTTCTTGTCGGACGCCTCTCCGTAGCCCACCTGGACCGCGGCGTAGCCGTCCTTCTCCGGCGTCTTGATCTGCGTGACGTAGACCGGGCCCGCCTGAACGACGGTGACGGGCACCATCTTGCCGTCCTCGGCGAAGAGGTGCGTCATCCCGATCTTCGTGCCCAAAATTCCTGG
>CALGMO010000069.1 GCA_937961665.1 uncultured Fimbriimonadaceae bacterium | reverse complement strand
GGCGTGGCGCCGCAGCACCCTCCTCCGGAGCACCCGCGCAGCCTGGGCCAGCTGCCAACGGTCGTTCACTCCCATCAGCATCTCCACGTCGTCCACCGGCACGCAGACCGTCGTGCCGCCGTCCCGGTAGATGGCGCCGACCATGTCGGTCAGGTAGTACTCGCCCTGGGCGTTGTCGTTGCGCAGCGTCTTGAGAAGCCGGAAGAGCGTGGGCGCATGGAAGCAGTAGATGCTGACGCAGACCTCCTTCAGCTTCTTCTCCTCCGGGCTGGCGTCCTTCTCCTCCACGATGCCCATCGGCCTGCCGGCCTCGTCCTTGAGAATCCGGCCGTAGCCGTAAGGGTCGTCCATCACGCACGTGGCCATCGCGCAGGCCGCGCCCGTCACCCGCTGGACCTCGGCCAGGCGCCGGAGGAACTCCGGGTCGACCAGCGGCGCGTCCCCCGGCACGACGAGGACGGGACCCTGATGCCCCCCCAGCACGGTCTCCGCGGACATCGCCGCGTGCCCCGTCCCGAGCTGCTCCCACTGCCAAGCGTACTGGAACCGGTCGCCAAGGGTTTGGATCACGAGGTCTCCGCCATGGCCGACCACGATGGTGGGACGATCGACCCCCGCCTCCATCAGGTTCCTCGCGGCGAGCTCGACCATCGGAACGCCCAGCACCCGATGGAGCCCCTTGGGCAGGTCCGACTTCATCCGCGTGCCCTTGCCCGCCGCCAACACGATTCCCTCCAGCCGTTGGTCCGTCATCCTGTCGCTGCAGCCTCCTCACCGATTCTGCTTCGTGGAGCGCACAATGAACAAGCGCACATTGTGGAACCACCATGAGCATCCGTCGACTCGACCACCCGCTCGCCGAGCACCTCGTCACCATCCTGCGGCGCGCCGACACCCCTCCCGAGCGGTTCCGGGCGGTCGCCGCCGAACTGAGCCGCCTCCTCGCCTGGGAGGCCACCCGCGATCTGCGCACCGCGGCCGTGACGATCGACGGACCGCTCGAGACGTCGGAGGGGCGCCAGCTCGACGAGCCGATCGCGGTGGTGCCCGTTCTCCGGGCGGGACTGGGGCTGCTGGAGCCGATCGTGCAGATGTTCCCGGATGTGACCGTCGGCTACATCGGGCTGGAACGCGACGATCGCACGGCGGTCGCCCGCAGCTACTACTGCAAGCTCCCCGACCTCACCGGACGCTTCACCCTGGTGGTGGACCCGATGCTCGCCACCGGGGGCTCCGCCTCTCAAGCCATCACGTTCGTGAAGGGCGCCGGGGCCGGGCGAGTCCGGATGCTGTGCGTCGTCGCGGCCCCGCAGGGCATCGAGCGGTTGGAACGAGACCACCCCGACGTGGAGATCGTGACCGCCGCGTGCGACCGGGACCTGGACGCGCGGTGCTACATCCTCCCCGGACTGGGCGACTTCGGAGACCGCCTGTACGGCACCGAGTGAGATGTTCCGCCGGCCGATCCCCTTCCCCGCCGTGGCCTTGCTCGTGGTGGCCATGACCGATCTGGTTCTGACCGTGCTGCTGCTCGGCGCCGGGTACGAGGAGGGGAATCCGCTGTTCCGAGCGCTTCTGCACCGCGGGCCGGCGTGGTTCATCGGCGGGAAGGCGGCGATGGTGGCCGGGCCGATTTTGATCCTCGAGGCCGTCCGACCCAAGGCGCCCAAGAGCGTTCTCCGGGCCTACTGGCTGTGCCTCGCAATCTACGTAGGACTGCTCGGCGCGCACTTGGCGGCGGTGGCCGGCGTCAGGTTGTGAGGTCGCCGATCAGGGCGATGCCGCTCTCCGGCTCCATGTTGCCGTCGGGGCCTCCCATCAGCCGATCCGGGGTGGAACGGTCCTCCTGAGGGCTCAGCCAGACCGTCGTTCCGAACTTCGGGGCGGCGAACGGCAGGTGCGACCATCCTCGCCCCAGGACGTGCAGAGCGTTGGCGCAGTCCCCCTCGAACGGCGCGCCGTGGTTCCACGGCACCCACGAACGCCCGTTGCAGTAGTGGCACACGAAGGACCTGCGCATTCGATCCGTCGTCCGATTGGGGTGGCTCCGGTGCAGCAGGTGGCCGTTGAAGAAGAGGGCGTCGCCGGGATCCAGCTCGATCGGGAACGGCTCGCCGTGCTTGCGCGCCACCGGGCTGAGGGTGTTGACCTGCTCGTCCAGGTGGCTCGCGTTCTCGATTTCCCTCAGGTCCTCGAAAGCTCCCGCGGCGTGCACGTGCGCCGGCGCCCGAGCGGGCGGGTAGATCGGCTCGTGGCCGGTTCCCGGCGCCACCCACAGGCAGCCGTTGTCGACGTCCGCCCGGTCGAGCGCGATCCATACCCCCACCAGAGTGTCCGGAAACGTCGTGATGTAGTACGCGTCCTGGTGCCAGCCTTGGCCGCCTCGCCCCGGCGGGTTCAGGAACAGCATGCTCTGCAGCGCGAGCACGTCGGGACCGATCAGAGCCTCCAGGACGTCCAGCACCCGAGGGTGGAGGAGTCCCCGCTCGGCCCGCGCGGAGGCCCTGTGCAGCATATGGATCCGCGTGAACCGGGAGTAGAGGAAGTCGAGGCTCGCGTTCTCCGGAACGGGATCCAGACCCGGCAGAGGCTCGCGACCCCAGAGAATGTCGTCGGCGAGACCCAGCAGCTCGTCCACGTCCTCCGCCGGCAAGAGCGAGGGCACGACGAGGAAGCCGTCCCGATGGTAGGCCACGTACTGGTCGACGGATACCTTGATGCGGCCGGGCCGGTCGGCGGCGCGGGGCAGATGGCTCATGCGAACTCCTCGTTGAGAGCGCAGCGAGTCTAGCTATAATCCGCTCATGGGGCGGGCCTTTGGTTGCATTCCGAAGCTTGCACTCTCCGTGATCGCGACGGTGCCGGGGCTCTGCCTGGCCCAGAGGCCTTACACGATCACCGACTACCGCATCGACCTGCAGCTCGCCAAGTCCGGAGAGCTCTTGGTGGAGGAGCGGCTCTCGGTTCGGTTCGACGAGCCGAGGCGGGGCATCATCCGCACCATCCCCTATGATTACCGCACCGGCAAGGGCTACGCCCGACGCGTGGCTCTGTCGGACGTCCAGGTGACGGACGCCGGCGGGTCGTCGCTGCCGACGAAGGTCTCCCGACAGGGCGCCAACCTCTCGATCCGCATCGGCGACCCTCAGGTGTTCCTGCCGCCCGGGACCCGGCAGACGTACGTGATCCGCTACAAGGCCGAGGGGGCTTTGAATTGGTTCGAGAAGGCGGGCGACTGGGAACCCTACTGCGAACTCTACTGGAACCTGACCGGCGACCAGGTCGACACGGAGATCTCGCAGCTCAGCTTCAAGGTCCGCTTCCCCAAGGTCTCCAGCCTGTCCCACGTTCGGGCGCGGATGTTCGTCGGTCCGTACGGCTCCAGGGAGGGACCGACCGTCGTCGGTCCGACCAAGAGCGCGACCGACCCGAAGACGAGCAGCTCGCTGACCATCTCCACGGACTCGGTGCAGGGAGTGGTCTCCGCACCCCTGCCGCCCTACAGCGGCGCCACGATCGTGCTGAACCTCCCCGCCGACCTCATTCAGAAGCCGACCCTGACGCAGAGGGCCAAGGCGTGGCTGCTCCCGAACCTGGGGTTCGCGATTCCCCTGGTCGTGCTGATCGTCATGCCGCTGCTGCACTGGAAGTTCGGCCGTGACCCCGTGGCCGGGCCGATGGTGGTTCAGTTCGACCCTCCGCTGGGCATGACCGGCTCCGAGCTGGGCACCTTCCTCGACCAGAAGGTCGACACGCGCGACTTGGTGGCCGGCATCTTCACCCTGGCGGTCAAGGGCTATCTGACCGTCCACCCCCAAGAGACGGGGCTGATCTTCAAGAAACGGACGGCGGAGCTGCGACTGACGGGCAAAGAGCCGGGAGAGGATCTGGGTCCCTTCGAGCGCGAGCTCCTGAAGGCTCTGAAGCGCGGCGGCAAGAGCATCACCGAGGCCGACCTGAGGACCTACGTTGCCACCCGCCTCCCCAACTTGAGGAGCGCCCTGTTCGAGAGCCTCGAGGATCGGGGGCTGTATCCGACCTCCCCGCAGCTCGTGGTGACGTTCTGGCTGGTGGCCGGGGGCATGGCGATCGCTCTAATGGCGTTCCTCGCCGGCTGGCTTTCTCCGTTCGGCGATCCCGGGCCCTCGATCGTCGGCGCCATCGCGGGGTTCCTCGTCCTGATCCCCTTCGCCAGGCTGATGCCGAGGCGCACCGCCTTGGGCGCGAAGGTGCTCGGGCAGGCGCGCGGCTTCGAGGAGTTTCTGAGGAGGGCGCGCTCCAAGGAGTTCGAGTGGATGGACCAAAAGCAGCCGGACGCGGCCCTGTTCGAGGAGTATCTGCCCCACGCCGTGGCCCTCGGCCTGACGGAGCAGTGGGCGGGAGCGTTCGTGGGCATCGTCCAAGAACCGCCCTCCTGGTACGTCGCCCCCTATCCGATGGGCGGCTTCAACCCCGTGTTCCTCGCCTCCGACCTCGACGTCATCGGCCAGTCGGTCGGCGCCGCGGCCACGACGCCCCCGCGATCGAGCGGCGCGAGCGGCGGCTCCTCCGGGTTCTCCGGAGGCGGCGGGTTCTCGGGAGGCGGGTTCGGCGGAGGCGGGACGAGCAGCTGGTGACCTTCCGAGCGTCTAAGAGATAGAGGGATGAAGTTGCCTGAGCTGGAACCGAGGAAGAGATCCATCCTCCGTGCCGTGGTGGTGGAGTACGTCGCCGCCGCCGAGCCGGTCGGAAGCGAGCTGATCGTGCGCAAGCACAGCCTCGGCGTCAAGAGCGCGACCGTGCGCAACGAGCTCGCGGAGATGGCGGAGATGGGGTACCTCGAACAGCCCCACACGAGCGCCGGCCGCATCCCCAGCGATCTCGGCTACCGCTACTACGTGGACTACCTCCTGGAGAAGCCCACCCTTCCGCCCGAGGCCAAGCAGGAAGTGGCCAGCAGCGTCGAAGAGGGAGAGGTCCTGCTCGCCCTGGTGCACGAGGCCACCCGGGCGCTCAGCCGAATCACGCAGCTGCTCGCCGCCGCCACCATCCTCCGCGACGGCCGGGTCACGATCCGCAACGCGGTGCTCAGCGCACTGGGGCCCGACAAGGCTCTTCTGGTCTTGGTGTTCAACAACGGGCACGTGGAGAACCGGCTGCTGGACTGCCCGCCGGGAATCACCCTGACCGACATCGGCGTGGCCAACGAGATCCTCAACCGCCACCTGCCCGGCAAGACCGTGCGCAGCCTGGCCAGAAGCCGCGCGCCCGTGGAGCCCGGCCCGTCGTCGCAGGCCGCGCTGACCGACGCCATCTGGGCGGTTCTGCGCAGCGTGGCGCGGGACATCCTGCGGGGCCAGATTCTTCTCGACGGCGAGGAGTACATCCTGGCGCAGCCCGAGGCGCGCAAGGACGCGGACTTCGTGGACCGCGCCCTGCGCGCGCTCTCCGACACCGCCGCGCTGTACGAGGACGTTCAGAACCCGCCCGAGGGATGCGGCAACGTCACGATCGGCCATGAGAACCGGCGGGACGAGCTGCACGGCCTCTCCATCGTGCGCAGGAGCTTCTTCGTCGGCGAGACGGAGGCCGGCACGCTGGCCGTCATCGGCCCGCGACGGATGGCCTACGACCGGAGCATCCCACTGGTCGAGTACGCTGCGAAGGCCCTTTCGCACGCGCTCGGCAAGTACCTGGCCAGCTAACGGAGCGAGA
>CALGMO010000068.1 GCA_937961665.1 uncultured Fimbriimonadaceae bacterium | reverse complement strand
CGGGCCGCCCGCGTTCGTCCCCGGCCTAGATCGTTCGGAAACCGAACGCAAATCGGCGCGCCGAATCCGAAGAGAACACTAAGGACACCCGGCAGAATTGCCGATAGAACCTACGGGCCGGATTCCGCACGGAACGGCCCGCGGGTTCACGGAGCGGACCCGGCAACGCGGAAGGAGTCGCGGAAGGGAAGGCCTGCCGTGGAACTCATCGACAGCCTGTTCGGACCGCACCTCGATCGCCTCCAGAGGGCGATGGATCTGGCCACGCGCCGCCAGGCGCTGCTCACCGAGAACCTCGCGAACGTGAACACGCCCGGCTACAAGCGCAAGGACCTGGACTTCAACCTGGTTCTGGACGACGCCCTGTCGGGTTCCGCGGCAGGCGCCTTCCCCTCCGGCGACCAGAGCGAGACGGGGCGCGGGGAGGTGCGCGCGGACGGGAGCTCCGTGGACCTGGAGCGCGAGGTGATGGCCCTCGCCGAGACCGAGCTGCGCTACCAAGCGCTCACCGAGCTCACGGGCCGCTACTTCGCCGGACTCAAGAACGTGATCCGAGGTGGACGCTGATGGCCGGGCTCAATCATTCGATGCGGGTCAGCGCTTCGGGCATGGTCGCCGAGCGCTTCCGCATGGACGTGATCTCCACCAACATCGCCAACGCGAACTCGATGAAGGTCGGCAACCAGATGCCCTATCAGCGGCGCATCGTGCAGCTGGCACCTGGTCCCGACGGCGTGCGCATCACCGGCGTGATCCAGGACCCGCGCGAGTTCCGCGTGGAGTTCGATCCCGGCAACCCCAACGCCGACGCGCGGGGGCGCGTGCTGTACAGCAACGTCCGGCCCATCGAGGAGATGGTGGACATGATCGGCGCCAGCCGAGCCTACGAGGCCAACATCGCGGCGTTCAACGCGGCCCGCGGCATGATCCGCAGCGCGCTGAACATCGGCAAGGTGTGAGCGGAGGACCATCGTGAACGCCAAGATCGCGGCCCTGGCGAACTTCAGCAACCCGGCGGTGCAGGCCCCCGCGGCCAAGCCGCCCGCGACCAAGGACGGCGGTGACTTCGCCCAGATGTTGATGGACGTCCTGAAGGAGGTCAACGGAACGCAGCAGCAGGCTCGCGAGCTCCAGACCGCCTTCCTGACGGGTCAACCGGTCGAGTATCACGACTTGATGATCGCCCTGGAGAAGGCGAGCACCGCCATGCAGCTCACCCTGGAGGTCCGCAACAAGCTGTTGGAGGCCTACCAGGAGATCAGCCGCCTGCAGGTGTGAGCCCGCCTTCTCGCTGAGCCGTCGTCGGGCCGTCGATGCTCCCCGGGGTTCGGGATGAACTCATGGGAAGCCTGATGTTGCGACTGCGCACCTGGTGGGAGACCGCCGACCGAACGCAGAAGGTGGTCACCCTCTTCGGCGGAGCGTTTCTGATCGTGCTCCTGGTCGGCACGTTCTACTTCGCGTCCAAGCCCAAGATGCAGCCGGCCTTCGTCGGCCTCTCGATGACCGAGCTGGGCACGGTCACGGAGGAGATCCGGAAGATGGGCTTGCCGATGGAGTTCGACGAGCAGGGGAACGTGCTCGTGCCGGCGGACAAGGTGGCGTACGTGAAGGCCCAGCTCGCGGTTTCGGGCAAGCTCCCGGCCGGGAACGCGAAGGGCGCCGCCGACCTGGACAAGATCACGATGGTCACCACGCCGGCCGTTGAGCGGGAGAGGCTGAAGGCGATGCTCGAGGGCCAGGTCGCCGAGAGCGTCCAGTTCATCGCCGGCGTGGCCTCGGCCCGGGTGCACATCACCCTGGGCGACGACTCGCCCTTCGTCGACGACCGGAAGCCCGCCACGGCGAGCGTCACGATCGCCGAGAGGACCGAGGGCTCGCTCGGTGCGGAGCAGGCCCGGGCGATCGCCCGGCTGGTCGCGTTCGCGGTGCCCGGCCTTGACACGCGCCACGTGACGATCGTCAACCAGGCCGGCAGGCTGCTGTTCGACGGGAACGACCAGGCCGGCGCCACCGGCATCGCCGACCGCAAGCTGCAGGCCGAGATCGCCGAGTCGAAGAGGCGAGAGCGCGAGCTGCAGGGGATGCTGGACGCCGCCTTCGGCCCCGGCAGCACCATCGCCAAGGTCACGCTGGAGATGGACTTCGACGAGCGGGAGACCACCAGCGTGGAGCGCCGCCCCTCGGAGAGCCCGACGACGGTCGTGGTGGCTCAGGAGGACATGAACGGCGGCGAGCCGACCGTGGCGGGCGGGCTGGCGGGGGCCGCGTCGAACCTGCCGGGAGCCCCGGTCGCCGCGGCTGGCTCGCCCGGCCAGGCCTCGTCCTACAAGGGCACCAAGGAGCAGAAGGTGTACACAGAGGACGAGATCCGCACGCGCACGGTGCCGGCGGCCGGCTCCATCAAGTCGATGGCGGTCACGGTGCTGGCCGACAGCAGGAAGTTCCAGGACGACGCGGAGCTTCAGAGGATCGTGGAGGGGTTCATCGGGCCCAAGGCCGCGGATACGGAGAACTTCAAGTCGACCGTCAGCCTGGTGGAGTTCGACACCTCGGTCAAGGAGGCCGCAGAGAAGGCGAAGGCCAGCTCCGCCACGGCGCAGCGCATCCAGCAGGCGCTCTCGTTCCTGCCGATCCTGGCGATGCTGGCGGTCGCCTTCATGGTGGTTCGGGCGATCGGCAAGGCGGCCAAGGAGCAGGGGAACGTGCTGGTCGCCGCGACCCCGGACGGCGCCCTCACCCCGATCGCGGCGCTGGACCGGGGCCACGCCGAGGGCGACGAGCAGGAGGAGGCCGCACGGCCGCACGCAGGAGCCGACACGCACGATGCCGGAGCCGACCGCCAGTCGCTCCCTCAGCCGGAGATCGAGGCGATCCCCGAGCATCTGAACGTGCCGATGGAGCAGGTGAGGAAGATGGCCGAGGAGCGGCCGCAGGCCGTGGCGATGCTGGTGAAGAGCTGGCTGCTGGAGGATAGGCGGTGAGGAAGCAGAAGGACGAACTGACCAGCCGGCAGAAGGCGGCCGTGCTGCTGATGATCCTGGGTCCGGAGCTCTCGGGCCAGGTGTTGAAGCATCTCGACGAGAGGCACGTGGAGGAGCTCTCGCTCGAGGTCGCCCGGTTGGACAAAGTGACGGCCGAGCATCGGGAGCAGGTGATCAAGGAGTTCCACGACGTCGCCCTCGCGCAGGACTACATCTCGGAGGGAGGACTGGAGCACGCCCGCCGGGTGCTCGAGGCGGCCTTCGGGCCGGAGAAGGCGAAGGAGATCCTCGAGCGGATCCAAGCCGCGATGCAGGTCGTGCCGTTCGAGTTCCTCAAGCGCGCCGATCCCAGCCAGCTGCTCAGCTTCATCCAGGACGAGCATCCCCAGACCATCGCCCTGATCCTGGCCTACATGCCGCTGAACAGCGCCGCGATGGTGCTGAGCAAGCTCGCTCCCGAGCTGCGGGCGGACGTGGCGGCGCGCATCGCGATGATGGAGCAGACCCCGCCCGAGGTGATCCGCCGCGTGGAGCAGGTGCTGGAGAAGAAGGTGTCGAGCCTCCTGAACCAGGAGATGAGCCAGGCGGGCGGCCCGAAGGCGCTCGTGGACCTGCTGAACCGGGTGGACCGCTCGACCGAGCGGATGATCATGGAGTCCCTGGCGGAGTCCAACCCGGAGCTCGCCGAGCAGGTCAAGAACATGATGTTCGTGTTCGAGGACATCGTCCAGCTGGACGACCGGGCCGTGCAGCAGGTGCTGCGCGAGGTGGACATGAAGGACCTCGCCACGGCGCTGAAGTCGGTCAAGGAGGACGTGCAGCAGAAGGTGTTCAAGAACCTGTCGGAGCGCGCGGCCGCGATGCTGAAGGAGGACATGGAGTTCATGGGTCCTGTCCGCCTGAAGGTCGTGGAGGAGGCCCAGCAGAAGATCGTGGCCGTGATCCGCAGGCTCGAGGCCGCCGGGGAGATCACCATCGGGCGCGACGGAGAGGAGGACGTCCTTGTCTAAGCGGACGATCCTCCCGGGCGAAGCCGCGCCTCAGGCCCGGCCGTTCGCCTCGGTCCTGACCGATCCCCTGCAGGCGGCCTCGAGCTCCGCAGGCCGAAGGCTGAACCGGCAGCTGGAGGAGCTGCGCGAGCAGGCGCGCGCGGAGGGCTACGCGGAAGGGCTCGCCTCGGGAAGGGAGCAGGGCCGGCAGGAGGGCTACCGAGAGGGCCTAGAGGCCGCCATGGCCGAGGTCGAGCGGCGCACGCGCGCGGGCCTGGAGGAGCTGGCGCAGACCCTGCAGAGGGTGGACGAATGCTTCGGCCCCCTCATGGATCGGTTCTTCGCGAACTGCGAGGAGGCCCTTGCGCCGCTGGCTCTGGCGATCGCCGTCCGACTCTTGGCCAAGGAGCTTCAGGCCGACCCCGCCGCGGCGATGGGCCTGGCGAGGGAGGCGCTGGCCGAGGTGACGCACGCCGAGTCCGCCCGGATCCGGGTGCACCCGTTCCACGGGGCGGTGCTGCGCGAGCGGATGGCCGAGCTGCTGGCCGCCTCCGAGAGCCTCAGGCGGATCGAGGTGGTGGACGACCCGACGGTCGCGGCGGGCGTGATCGTGGACAGCGCCGGCGGCGTGATCGACGCAACCCTGCCCACGCGCGTCCGGAACCTGGTGCGGCAGACCCTGGGCGAGACGTTCCTGCCGCGGGAGGGGGATGAGGATGAGGCTGTCGCCGCCTAGGCCGGACTTCGCCTCGCGGTGGCGGGCGCTGGATCGGTGCCGCCTGCTGGACGTCAAGGGCAGGGTCACCCAGGTCGTGGGGCTCGTGGTGGAGGCCAACGGGCCGAACTCGAGGATCGGCGACCTGTGCTGGATCGAGTCCGGGTCGGACGAGCCGATCGCCGCCGAGGTCGTGGGGTTCCGCGGCGACCGGGTGCTGCTCATGCCTCTGGGCGAGCTGTCCGGCGTCCGTGCGGGAAGCTTGGTTCGGGGCACCGGCCGCTGTCTCGAGGTGCCGGTCGGCGAGGCTCTGCTCGGCAGGGTGCTGGACGGTTTGGGCCGGCCGCTCGACGACCTGGGGCCGCTCGGTTGCTCCGACGCCTACCCGATCGACTCGACCCCTCCGCAGGCCATGCGGCGCCCGGTGATCAACAGGCCGCTGGCAACCGGGGTGCGGGCCATCGATGGGCTCCTGACCCTGGGAGAGGGCCAGCGGATGGGCATCTTCGCCGGCAGCGGCGTCGGCAAGAGCACGCTGCTGGGCATGATCGCCCGGTACTGCTCGGCCGACGTGAACGTGATCGCGCTCGTCGGAGAGCGCGGGCGCGAGGTTCGAGAGTTCCTCGAGAACGACCTGGGTCCGGACGGGCTGCGCCGCAGCGTGGTGGTGTGCGCCACCTCCGAGCAGCCGGCTCTGGTGCGGATCAAGGCGGCCATGACGGCGACGGCCATGGCGGAGTGGTTCCGCGACCGCGGCAAGAGCGTGCTGCTGATGATGGACTCCGTGACCCGATTCGCCATGGCGCAGCGCGAGGTGGGTTTGGCCGTGGGCGAGCCGCCGAGCACCAAGGGCTACACGCCCAGCGTGTTCGCGCTCCTGCCGCGCCTGATGGAGCGGGCCGGCACCAGCGAGACGGGAGCGATCACGGCGCTGTACACCGTGCTGGTTGAGGGCGACGACACCAACGAACCGATCTCGGACGCCGCACGCTCGATCCTCGACGGGCACATCGTGCTGAGCCGCCGGCTGACGAGCCGGGGGCACTATCCCCCGATCGACACGCTGCAGAGCCTCAGCCGGACGATGCCGCTGGTCGTCGACGCCGGGCAGATTCAGGCCGCGCGGCGGCTGCGGGAGCTGATCGCCGCTTACGACGACGTGGAGGATCTGGTGAGCATCGGCGCCTACAAGGCCGGATCCAGGCCGGTGGCGGACCAGGCGCTGGCCAAGTGGGACGAGATCAACGCCTTCCTGAGGCAGGACAAGGCGGACGGAACGCCCTTCCAGGAGACCGTGGCGCGCCTTCGGAGGCTGACGGATGCGTAAGTTCCGGTTTCGGCTGCAGAAGGTGCTCGAGCATCGGGAGCGCCTGGAGGAGCAGGCCAAGACGGCGTTCCTGAACGCCAGGGCCCAGCGTTTGGATGCCGAACGGATGCTGCAGGGTCTGGCAGCGGTCCGGTCGGAGGCGCTCGCCAAGCCCCTTGCCGGGCTGGAAGACCGTTTGGTACTCGAACGTTTTCTGGAGGCGCTGGCCGATCGGGAGCGCCAGCAGAGGATCGTCGTGCGCACCCTGGAGGACGAGGAGGAGTCCCTCCGGCAGGCGTGGATCGAGGCGCGCCGGGACGCCGAGGCTCTGCGCAAGCTGCGGGAGGCGGCCCTTTCGGAGTGGCAGGCCGAGGCGGACCGCCGAGAGCAGGCGGCGCTCGACGAGTGGGCGGTGTTGAGGAGGGCATCGTGAACGTGGATCTCTTGGGACCCGAGGGAGTGCGACAGAGGATGGCGGAGATCCAGGCTCGGCTCCAGCGTCTGCAGCCGCAGGCCCCTCCGGCGTCGAACGACTTCCGGGCGAGCCTCGCGTCGGCGGGGCTGAGCGGCCCCATCGGAGGCGGGCTGGAGCCGTTTCCGATCGGCGCGCCGGGCGTGGGTTTAGCTCCGGATCCGGCGCTGAGGGCGGCGGCCCGAAGGGCGGCCGAGGACGCAGGAGTCGACCCGGACCTGTTCGACGCCCTCGTCGAGGCCGAGAGCGGCTACAACCCGCTGGCCCGCTCGAGGGCCGGCGCGCTCGGCCTCAGCCAGCTGATGCCGGACACCGCGCGCGAGCTGGGGGTCGCCAACCCGATGGACCCGATCGCCAACCTCCGCGGAGGGGCGACCTACCTCGCTAGGCTGCTTCGGCAGTTCGGCGACGTGCGGCTGGCCTTGGCCGCCTACAACGCGGGACCGAACGCCGTCCTGAAGGCCGGCGGGGTGCCGCCCTACGACGAGACCCGACGCTACGTGGACCGCGTGCTGGGGCTGTACGAGAGCAGGAGGCCGAGATGAAGATCGTGGTGATCCTGGCGGCTCTTCTGGCCGTGGTGGGCGGGGTGCTCTTCGCGGGCTGGAAGGGGATGATCCGGATTCCCGGCATCACCCCGGCGAAGAAGGCCGCTGCGGCTCAGGCCCTCTATGGGGAGCAGGCGGCCGCCAAGGCGGCCGAAGCGACGAAGAAGCCCGAGGCCAAGAAGCAGCAGCCGCCCAAGGCCGACGCACAGGGGCCCAAGAGGCAGGAGCCGCCGAAGGCCGACCTGGCCAAAGGCCGAAAGAAGCTGGCCAAGCTGTGGGAGCAGATGGAGCCCAAGAGGCTCGCGGAGGTGATCGCCGACTGGCGCGACGACGAGGCTGCGCCCGTGCTGGCGCTGATGGACAACGGCAAGGTCGCGGGCCTCCTCGGGCAGCTCGAGCCGAAGCGGGCGTCCAAGCTCTCGCGGGAGATCCAGAAGGTCGCGTCGCTGCCGGATCCAAGGTCCGCCGCGCCCTGAGCGCCCTGCAGTCAACCGCCGATAAACCTGAAGGAGCCTATGAAGTTCGCGATCGAGTCCCAAGACCTCGGCGTGCGCTACCGCGGCCGGGGCGGCGAGTGCGTCGAGGCCGTCCGAGGCCTGACGTTCCACGTGAGCCCGGGAGAGGTGGTCGGCTTCCTGGGCCCCAACGGAGCGGGCAAGAGCTCCACGCTGAAGGCGATCATGGGGTTCGTCCAGCCGGCGGCGGGGCGCCTGGAGGTGTTCGGCCTGCCCGCCGGATCGCTCGAGGCCAAGCGGCTCATCGGATATCTGCCTGAGGTGGCGCTGTACTACCCGTACCTGACCCCGCGCGAGACGCTGCAGCTGTACGGCGAGCTGCAGGGCCTGCGGGGGGCCGCCCTTCGAAGAGAAACCGAGGCCCTGCTGGAGCGGATGGGCCTGGCCCGCCTGGCCGACAAGCAGAACAGGAACCTCAGCAAGGGACAGCTGCAGCGCGTGGGGATCGCCCAGGCTCTGCTCGGCGAGCCGAGGCTGCTGGTGCTGGACGAGGTCACCAGCGGCCTGGATCCGGTCGGCCGGCGGGAGCTCCGCGAGCTGCTGCAGGAGCGCAACCGGGCCGGCGCGACGCTCTTCTTCAGCAGCCACGAGCTCAGCGAGGTGGAGATGATCTGCGACCGCATCCTGATCGTGAACCGCGGGCGGCTGGTCGAGGAGCGCGAACTCGGCGAGCTCAAGGAGTCGCTCCGCACGTTCCGGCTCGCCTACCAGGGGCCGACGATCCCGCTGGTCGGAGCCTCCGCGGTGGAGCGGGACGAGGCGGGCGTCGTCCGAGCGGAGTTCGAGGACAAGCGGTCGCTCTTGGTCGCGGTCGAGGCGGTGGTCCGCTCGGGAGGTCGCGTCGTGGACCTGGCCGCCGAGGAGGGATCGTTGGAGGAGCACTTCGTGCAAGCCATCGGGAGGGCGGCATGAACGCTAGGGCTTGGTGGGTTTTGGCCAAGGGCGTGGTGCTAGAGGCCCTTCGGCGCAAGGACCTCTGGGTGGTCGGCATCCTCGGTGCGCTGATCGTGGGCGCCGCGGGGTTGCTCGGCCTATTTGGCATCACCGGCCTGGAGGCGTTCGCCAAGGACCTGGCGGTCGGCGTGCTGGGCCTGTTCTCGACGGTGATGGCGGTGCTCTCGACCGCCAGGCTGATGCCCGAGGAGATCGGACGCCGGACCCTGTACCCCTTGCTCGCGCGGCCGATCTCGCGTTTGGACCTGTTGCTCGGGAAGCTCTTCGGCGCGGTCCTCGTCTCTTGGGCTGCGTTCCTGCTGCTGTGCCTGCTCACCGGCGGGGTGCTGCTGGCGTTCCGCATCCCGTTCGAGGCGCTGATGCTCCAGTACGTGGTCGCCAAGATGATGGGCCTGGTGCTTCTGTGCGGCGTCACGCTGGCTCTGAGCTGCTGGATGACTCCTCAGGCCGCGGCGACCCTGAGCCTCCTGCTCGCCTTCGGGTCGCCGATGGTGGTGCGGGCTCTGGTGCTCGCCCACGACTCCTCGGGCGAGGCGATGCGCGTGCTGTTCCGGGCTCTGAACGCCACGCTGCCTCAGTACAGCCTCTTCGACCTGGGTGGGCGCGTGGCGAACTTCGGCTGGCCGATGGTCCCGGCCTGGGTGATGGGCTGGCTGGCCGGCTACGCCGCGGCCTACACGGCGGCGATGCTGGTGCTGGCTTGGGTCCGGTTCCAGCGGCAGGCAGTGTGAGATGAAGACGTGGCTCCTCTCGGTCGGCATCCTCGGGGCCGTTTTGGGCGCAGGCTGGCGCCTGCCGGAGCTCCGGCCGATCGTCAGTCCGCCCCAGGGCTCCTCGGGGCTCGACGCCCACGAGACGTCGGCCACGGCGAGCCTCGTCGGCCAGTTCCGAACCAGCCTCTCGTCTTGGCTCTGGCTCCGCACCGATCTGTACCTGCACAACGGCGTGATGATGCGGCGCATGACGCGGGAGGAGATCGCCTCCGGCCGAGAGGCCGAGACGCCCCGGCACGAGGGAGAGCACGACGAGATCGCCAAGGGCGAGACGGACGTGGTGACCGTGATCCCCCCGAAGGAGAGGGACTTCCGCGGCGTCTTCGGCGACGTCGAGCGGGCCGTGAGCGCCTACAAGAACATGAAGGGCCACACGCACAACGATCCCCGCAAGGCCCTGCCCCTGTTCCGCCTCATGGCCTGGCTGGATCCGGAGTTCGTCGCCGCGTGGACGACGGGAGCCTACGTGTACAGCCTCGACCGCACGCCCGAGGCCTACGCGCGCGCGGTGGCCTTTTTGCGGGAGGGGTTGCGGGCAAACCCGAACAGCATCGAGCTGCACCAGCAGATGGGCCAGGCCCTGCTGGTTTGGCGCCGCCAGCCGGAACAGGCGCGCCGCCACTTCGAGCGGGCGATCGAGCTGGGGAGGCGGGCTCGGGCGGAGATGGGCGAGGAGACGTCGGAGGCGCTGCTGTCCGCCTACCGGTGGCTGGCCCTGATCCTGCGGGACAGCGGCGAGCGGCCGGCGATGCGCCGCGTGGCGTGGGAGGGCCTCCGGGAGTTTCCGGACGACTTCGTTCTGGCTCGTCTGGCGGTCGACCCGCCCTCGATCTTCACCGACGAGGCGGTGCAGAGGATGATCCGATCCGCCATGGACGCGGCCCGGCGGAACTGAGCCGGCCTCACGGGTGGGGCTTGGCCAGCTTCTGCTCGAACACGCCGAGCGCGTAGGCGTAGTCGTCGGGGTAGTCGACGTCGAACGCCAGCTCCGGCGGGGCGTCGCGCACGGCGACCGGCTTGCAGTGCAGCACCTCCCCCACCTTCCGCTCGACGTCGGCGACGCTGAGCGAACCGACGAGCCACTTGTACACGAACCGGACTCCCAACAGGCTCGCCATGCCGATCTTGCTCTTCCTTCGGGCGAACGCCTCCTCGATGTAGGGCTTGCATCGCACGCAGGTCTTGGCCTTGACCACGTAGGCGCAGCCCAGCGTGACCGGGCCGTCCAGCAGCTTCACGAAGAGAGCGTCGGACATCGGGAACATGTCCTCGAACGCCTCCTTGGTGATGAGCGGCGCGGCGATGTCGGCCTCGGGCGGGACCTTCGCGACGAAGTCCTCGATGCTCTGCGGAGTGAGGAACGGCAGGTCCGCGGTGACGATCAGCACCCTCTCCGGCTCTTGGAGGGACTGCTGGTACCACCGGATCGCACGGTCGATGTTGTCGGGACCGCTGGTGCCCTCCTGCACCACGGCGTCCGCCAGCCCGGCGGGGATGGCCTTCTCGACCTCCTCGGCGCCGATCACCACGATGCGTCCCACGGAGGGAGCGGCGCGGAGCGCCTCCAGCACCCGTTGGATCAGCGGCTTGTCCTCGAACCGGATCAGCGCCTTCCGGTTGACGCCGACCACCTTGGCGAAGTCCTCCCTCAGCGTGCCTCCGGCGGGCACGATCGCATCCAGCACAGGCATGTCGTTAGACTAGCTCCAACGAGCCTGCGGACTCTAGGGGGACCCGCATTTTTCGCAGCGCGTTCTGCTCGATCTGGCGGATCCGCTCGCGCGTGACCCCGAAGCCCGCCGCGACCTCGTCCAGTGTCCGGAAGACGCCGTCGTCCATGCCGTAGCGGAGGCGCACCACCTCGCGCTCCCTGTCGCTCAGGCACGCCATCGCCGCCTCGAGCTGCTCCCTGGCGATCGACCGGGCCGCAGCCGCCATCGGGTCGGGATCCGGGCCCTCCAGAAAGTCCTCCCGTTGCGCGTCGGTGTTGCCGATCTTCGCCTCCAGCGACACGGGATCCATCAGCGCCCTCCGGAGCGTCGGAACCTTGGAATGCTCGCAACCGACCCTCTCGGCGATCTCGGCGTCGGTGGGCGGGCGTCCCAGCGCCTGTTCGAGGAACGTCGCGGCCTTCAGCGCCCTCGTGGCGATCTCCAAGGTGTGGTTCGGCACCCGGATCGGCCGGCCCGTGTCGCTGACCGCCTTGAGGATCGCCTGCCGGATCCACCAGATGGCGTAGGTGCTGAAGCGGCAACCCTTGCGGTCGTCGAACTTCTCGACCGCCCGCAGCAGGCCGAGGTTGCCCTCTTGGATCAGGTCTTGAAAGCTCAGGCCCCTGCCACGGTACCGCTTGGCCACCATCACCACCAGCCGGAGGTTCGCCTCGATGAGCGCCTTCTTCGACACGGCGCAGCCCTGGCGCGACATCCGCGAGAGCTCCACCTCCTGCTCGATGGTCAGCAGGGGCACCCGGCCGATGCGACGGAGCCATAGGCGGATGGAGTCGTCGACCTCGGGATCGGCTTCCTCGAGGGCCTCCTCGGACGGCTCCTCCCATTGCGAGGCCTCCCGGTAGGGGCCCAACGGGGCGTCCGAGCCGATGGTCTCCTCTTGCCAAACCGGCTCGTCGGCCCACTCGGCCGATTCGAGAAACTCCTGATGGTCGCGCCGCACCTTCGTTCGCCCTTGGACGTCGCCGCCGAACCTATTGTAACAGACGGCTCAGGAGTTGTTCCGTTGCTGTTGCGCGCGCCTGAGCCGCTCCGCGAGTTCGCGCAGGCGTTCGTCGTCCAGCACTTGGCCTTTCAGATGCTGGATCTGCCGCTTTTGGCGCGCCAGGCTTAATCTGCGGAGCGCGTCGAGGAGGAAGGCCTCCGGAATCGTCTCCGGAATCTGGCCCGCGGAAGCCTTGGCCTGGTGCTCCAGAACCAGGTCCGCGAACGCCTGCCGCTGATCCTCCGGCTCGACGTTGGCCATCCAGACGGCCGGCGGACCTTCGGGCGGCGCTTCTCGAAACGAGGCCGAGAGCGCCTTGGCCAAGTCGGCGGCGGCCTGCGTCTCCATCAGGTCCTCGTCGCGGAGGGCCTCCAGCGCGGCGCCGCGCAGGTCCGGCTCGAGCAGCGCCAGGAAAACCGTTCTCTCCGAGGCGGTCATTTTGGGCGCGGTCGGGGCGACGGTTCGTGGAGGCGGGTCGCCTCGGCGCCTCGCGGGCCGCCGCAACCGCTCCAGCTGGGATCGGATGGCCCGCTGGGCGGCGGAGGGGTCGCGGAGGCCCGGGTAGATCCCGGCCAGGAACGCGATCTGCCGCTCGACCTCCAGCTCGTTGTCCGCCGCCGCGAGGATGGCGAACGCCTCCTCCCAGAACGCCTCGTCGCTGGGAGCCAGCCTCGCCACGAGCCGGCGGATGCGGTACTCGACGGGCGGGAGCGCCTCGCGGACCGCCTGCTCCACGGCGGAGGGGCCCTTGGTGCGCAGGAGGGTGTCCGGGTCCTCGCCCGGGGGCATCAGCGCGAACCTCGCCTTGAGGCCCGCCGCCCTCAGCACGTCGTAGGCGCGGTCCGCCGCCTTCTGGCCGGCCTCGTCGGCGTCGTACAGCACCACCACCTCGTCGCACCAACGATGGAGCAGGGCGCAGTGCTCCTCGGTGAGCGACGTGCCGAGCGACGCAACCGCCTCGCGCACGCCGGCCCGGTGGCAGGCGATCACGTCCAGATAGCCCTCGACCAGCACGGCTCGGCGCGACTCCTGGATCGCCGGTCGGGCGAGGTGGAAGCCGTAGAGAACCCGGCTCTTGCGGAAGATCGGCGTGTCTCCGCTGTTGATGTACTTGGGATGGCCGTCTCCCAGCAGGCGTCCGCCGAACGCCACCAGCTCGCCCCGATCGTTGCGGATCGGAAACATGAGCCTGCCGCGGAACTTGTCGAAGTACCCCCCGGAGGCGTCACGGTCCACGAGGAACAGCTCGGCGCACTCCGCCAACGGGAAGCCCTCGCGCTGAAGGCGAACGGCCAGCGCGGAACCCACGTCGGGCGCGTAGCCGATCTCCCAACGCTGCAGGGTCTCGTCGTCCAGCGCGCGCCGCTCGCAGTAGGACTTGGCGGCGGGCGAGCGTTGGAGCTCCTCGCGGAAGAAGGCCAGCGCCGCCGCCATGGCCAGCGCCTGCCTCTGGCGCTCGGTGCGCTCCTCCGGCCGCTTCCTGCGCTGCAGCTGGACTCCCGCGATGCCGGCGAGGATCTCCAGCGCTTCGGAGAAGTCCACGTTCTGGGTCTGCATGACCCAGTTGAAGGCGTCCCCCGATGCTCCGCACGCGAAGCAGCGGTAACGTCCGATCGAGGGGCTGACATAGAAGGAAGGGTTTCTGTCCTCGTGGAACGGACAGAGACCCTTCCAGTTCTTCCCGACCCTCTTCAGGGCCACCCGTTGGCCGACGAGAGCGACAAGATCGATGCGCGATCGGATCTCGCTGACTTCGTCGGACAAGGCTTCCTTACGATTTGCCGGCGGCGACCACGATGCCGGTCACCTGGTGCGGCTTGTCGACGCCCAGCCGGTTGAGGCGGAAGGCGACCTTGTGCTTCACGAGGTAACGCATCACGATCGTGTTGCCGCCGATCTCGTAGGCGTCCGGCGCGCCGTACTTCTTGATGATGTCGGCGAAGGTCGCTCCGAACGTCACGCCGCGCCTGGTGCGGACGGCCGGGTTGGAGAGGCCGATCGCCTCGATCTGCACGATGCGGTTGAACTTGTCGATGATGAAGCCCAGGCGGATGCCGTTGCGCTTGTAGACCCAGCGGGTGTTCACCACGCGGGTGGTGGCTTGGTTTCCGAATCCCGCGCCACCGGTCGGCGCTCCGCCCATCGGCCCCATCGGACCGCCCATGGGACCCATCGGGCCGAAGCCGCCCATGCCGGGAGGGCCCATCATGCCGGGGCCGGCGCTGGGGCCGCCCGCGGCGCCCGGTCCCTTGTTGCCCGCGCCGGCCGGGCCGACCGAGGGCATTCCGCCCGGACCGCCGGGGCCGAAGCCGGGACCTCCGCTGTAGCCGGGAGGCATCCCGCCGGGGGGCATTCCGCCGCCCTGCCGTCCGCCGGCGCCCATCTGGCGCGCGTTCAGGGTGTCGCCCAGCCAGTCGCCGATCTGGAAGTCCGGCTCGTTGAGGGGGCTGGCTCCCGCGCCGCCGGGAGGCGACATCATTCCTGGCCCGGCCTGCGGACCGCCCATTCCGGGAGGTCCCATCATCGGACCCATCGGGCCGCCCATCGGACCCATCGGGCCGACGCCGCCGCGCCCACCCATGCCGCCGGCCGGGCCGACGGCCGCGCCGCCGATGCTCAGCGGCTCGATGTCGTCCGGCGAACCGAACTTCTGGATCAGCTTGATGGCGGAATCGTAGAGGTACACGCCGTACAGCCCGTTCTCGGCCCCCGAAGCCGTGGCGGCCGGCTTCTTGGGGGCGGCCTTCCGGGACTGCGCGGGAGCCCACGGGGCCACCGCGAGGGCCGCGGCGACGGCCAGTGCGATGCAAATCGTTCTGTTGTTCAAGTGGTTCGACCCCTCCTGACAATGGCCCCTTGCCGGGCCTTCATCCATAGGACGCATCCTCCGCGGCGCGAGGTCACTCTGGTCCAGTGGGAAGGCCCGATCGGACCGCCTGTGGGGTATACCCGCCGCAACGTTCCGTCGGGACGAGGAGTACGAATCAGCCATGGCATCCAATCTCGCAGTCACTTCCGCCGAGTTCCAAGCGAAGGTTCTCGAGTCCCCGATCCCGGTGCTCGTCGACTTCTGGGCCGAGTGGTGCGGCCCGTGCCGGATGATCGCCAAGTCGATCGAGGAGCTGGCCCAGGAGTACGAGGGTCGGGCCGCCGTGTACAAGCTGGACGTGGACCAGAACCAGGACATCGCGATGCAGTACCGCGTGATGAGCATCCCGACGCTGCTCGTGTTCAAGGGCGGCAAGGTCGTGGACCAGCACGTCGGAGCGGCACCCAAGCAGGCTCTGGCCCAGCTCATCGAGCGCAACCTGTAGTTTCTAGGACTTCGAGCGTCCAGGGGGCGCCGGCTGGAAACGGCCGGCGCCCCCTCCGTTCCCTCCCGCTCCGTTTCTTGCCCCTCCGTCCGGATGGGGTTTAATGTCCCGCACGTGTCGGAGACCCCTGCCACGCCCAATGTCGCCCGCGCGGGCGGCATCATGATGCTCAGCCTGTTCCTCAGCCGTGTGCTCGGCATCGTTCGGGACACGGTCATGTCGGCGCAGTTCGGCATCAACGAGATGACGGGCGCCTACCGGCTGGCTTTCCAGATCCCCGACCTGCTGTTCTTCCTCATCGCCGGCGGGGCGCTCAGCTCCGCGTTCATCCCCGTGTTCAGCCAGTACCTCCACACGGACCGCGAGGACGAGGCCTGGCACGTGTTCAGCGTCGTCGCCACGCTGATGTCGATCGTGGTGCTGGGGTTCATCGCCGTGGCGTGGGTCTACGCCCTGCCGCTCACGCACGTGGTCGCGCCCAGCCCGAAGGTGGACCATCTGAGGCCGCTGATCGCCCAGATGAGCCGCATCGTTCTGCCGGCCCAGTTCGCGTTCTTCATCGGCGGGCTGATGGTGGGCACCCTGTACGCCCGCCAGAAGTTCGTCGTGCCCGGTCTGGGGCCGAACGTCTACAACCTCGGCATCATCTTCGGCGCGATCGTGCTCTCCCGGTTCTTCGAGCCCGGTATCGTGGGGATGTCGGTGGGAGCCCTCGCGGGCGCGGCGCTGGGCAGCTTCGTGCTGCCTCTGGTGGCCATGCGGCGCATCGGCGCGCGGTACCGCCCCTCGCTCGACCTGCGCCATCCCGGCGTGCGGAAGGTGTTCGCGCTGATGGCGCCGGTGGTGCTGGGTCTTTCGCTCCCCGGCGTGTACGGCATGATCATGCAGGCGCTGGGCACCGCCTACGGCGCGGGAACCAACGCCGCGCTGGACCTCTCCAACAAGCTGATGCAGGCCCCTCTCGGAGTGTTCGGGCAATCCTTGGCGCTGGCGGTGTTTCCGACGCTGTCCCAGTATTTCGCCCAGGAGCGCATGGACGCCTACCGCGCCCAGCTGGCCTCGACGCTCCGGACGATCGTGTACATGACCATGCCGATCGCGGCGTTCATGGTCGTGCTGGCGCCCGAGATCGTGCACCTGTTCTTCGCGTATGGGAAGGGTGCGGGCAGCGAGAACTTGGGAACCGTGGCCGACCTCCTCCGGATGTTCGCCATCGGCGTCACGGCCTGGTGCCTGCACCCGGTCTTGATGCGCGGCTTCTTCGCCATCCACGTCTCGCTCACCCCGATCCTGCTGGGAACGGCGACGACGGCGCTGTTCGTGGTTCTGGCGCTCGCGCTCTCGGCGACGCCCCTGAGGCACTTGGGGCTGCCTCTGGCCAGCTCCGTCGCCGCCCTGGCGCTGGTCGTGGCGCTGGCTTGGGCCTTGGCGCCGCGGATCGGCGGCTTCGACCACCGCTCCGTGCTGCGGACCGCCGCGGGATCGCTCGCGGGGTCGTTGGCGATGGCGGCGGGGCTGGCGATTTTGCAGGCTCTGCTGCCGGAGGGGAGCGGACTGGGCCGCAACCTCTGGTCTGCGGCGAAGCTGGGCCTGGGCGCCGCCGCGGGCTTCTGGATCTACTACGTGGCGACGAAGGCTCTGGGCATGCGCGAGACCGAGACGCTGGCCCGCTACGTGCGGCGCCTCGACCGGCGCAGGCCGAACGGAAATTGCGAGGATTAGGTTGAACGGAAAACTGGGACAGTTGCCGGGATCGTCCGACGATAGCGGAGGGAACAAACCGCTCGGAACCGCCTGCATGGGGTGGGGTGGCTCCCGTCGGGGCGCCGCGCTTGGGGCGCGCCAAGGAAGGTGTGGTCGATGAGGGTCTTGTACGTCAGCGTGGAGGTGTCGCCGTTCGCGAAGGTCGGTGGTCTGGCGGACGTAGCGGGATCGTTGCCCAAGGCCCTCCAGGCTCTGGGTCACGACGTGCGCATCGCGATGCCCGCGTACCGCATGGTCCTGGACGATCCGCGCTGGCGGAACCGCTGCGTCCTGAGGCCCCACAACGTGCGCGTCGGACCGGCGTGGGTCCAAACCTCCTGGGTGCGCGAGACCATGCTCGACAAGGTGCCTGTTTGGCTGTTCGGCACCGACCGCTGGTTCGACGAGGTTGACCGCAGCGAGAGGATCTACCTGCCGGGAGAGGATCAGTACCTGTTCCTCGCGAGGGCGATCCTGGACGCCTGCAAGCGCCTGGGGTGGATCCCCGACGTCATCCACTGCAACGACTGGCACACGGGTTTCGTCCCGGTGCTGCTGCGGGAGAGCGGAGACATCGTGTTCCATCGCACGGCCTCGGTGTTCACCATCCACAACCTGGCCTACCAGGGCGAGTTCGGGGTGGAGATTCTGGACCGGGTCGGCCTGCCGAGGAGCCTCTTCGACATGCACCGGCTGGAGACGTACGGTTGTGTGAACTTCCTCAAGTCGGCCTGCGTGTACTCGGAGCAGGTGAACACGGTCAGCCCGACCTACGCGCGGGAGATCCAGACTCCCGAGTACGGCTGCCGGCTCGAGGGGCTGATGGCCCACCTCGCCGCACAGGGCCGCCTGACCGGCATCCTCAACGGCATCGACACCGAGGTGTTCGACCCGCGCACCGACCCCGCCCTCCCGGCGCACTACGGCCCCCACGACCTGGACGGCAAGCAGGTCTGCAAGGAGGCGGTGCTGCGGGAGGTCGGCCTCGAGCCGATCGAGGGCGCGCCGCTGATGGGCGTCGTCAGCCGTCTCAGCAGCCAGAAGGGCATGGACCTGATGATCGAGGCCGCGGAGGCGATGTTCGCCCTGCCGGCGCAGCTGATCGTGCAGGGCTTGGGCGACCCTTGGCTGGCCCGGCGCTACCGCGAGCTGCAGCAGGCCTTCCCGCGGAACTTCCGCTACGTGGAGAAGTTCGACGCCGAGTTGGCGCAGCGCGTCTACGCGGGATCCGACCTGTTCCTGATGCCCAGCTCGTTCGAACCCTGCGGCCTCGGCCAGATGATCGCACTGCGGTACGGCACCATCCCGATCGTCCGCCGAACCGGGGGTCTCGCCGATACCGTGTTCGAGGGCCAGAACGGCTTCGTGTTCGATCGGCGCGACCTGGACGAGTTCCTCTCGGCCGTGCGGCGGGCGCACTCCGCCTACCAGATCAAGGAGGTCTGGAACGTGATGGTGGACCGGGCGATGCACCTGGACTACAGCTGGGGCAAGAGCGCCCGGGAGTACGAGTCGCTCTACCAGCGCGCCGCCAAGCGCCGCTGGGACGACGTCCGCCAGAGCCACGAGGCGGCCGGCTGCTGATGGGGCGCAGGGCGACCCCTCAGTAAGGCAGCTTCGCGACGGCCTTGGCGATCAAGGCCAGAGAGATCGAGACCATCGCCACCAAGCCGGTGCCGCAGCTGAAGCCCGCCAGCAGCACCGGCGTGAACCTCCTCCAGTTCTCGGCGCCGTAGCGGCGGGCGAAGTACCGGCGGCCGAGGATCGCGCCGAGCAGGGTCGGGATGGTGTTGGCGGGGAACAGCCCGAGCCCGCCCGCGAAGCCGTAGAAGAACAGCAGCGGCCACTTGAGCAGGTTGAACAGGGCGAACACCGCCAGACCGCCCGCCGTGCCATAGGCGATGTAGTCCGGCCGGATCGCCCGAGCGAACCAGCTGACCTCCTCCCCGGCGGGGCGCGGCACGTTGATCTGCTGGATCACGGCCTGCATGGTGGAGGCCATCGGCCAGAACTTCTGCGCGTAGGGGAACTGCGGCGAGGGCAGCGGGTTGCTGTTCCAGAAGAAGCTCCAGAACAGGAACGAGCAGATCATGATGGTGGGGAACATCAGCGCCTCCGCCTTCAGGATGCTCGTGAACTTGGTGCCGGTGAGCTCCACCTCGCGGAACCGCTGGGCCGCCCAGCCGTGGTCGGCGAGCGGGATCGGCGCGTACCAGATGTCGACCCGCTGGTAGCCGGACGCCACCACGCTGGCCTCCTTCAGGTACGGGAACGACACGCCGCTCCCCGTCAGACCGATCATGCGGGCGGACACGTAGCTGTTGAGCGGGCTCCAGACCAGGCCGAAGAACGCCAGGATCCACACGGGGAATCCCGGCACCAGGACGCGGCACAGCACGATGAGCGTCATCGTGGCGAACAGCCACACGAGCACCGCGGCCACGATCGGCACGTCCCCGCGGCCGGGAGGTGGAGCCAGGCTGAACTTACGCTCGGCCTTCTCCCGCTTGGACTGCCGCAGCGCCCGAACCACCAGATAGATGCCGATGAAGCCCACGGCGATGTTGATGCCGATGCCGATGGACAGCCAGAAGTCCATGTCCACGGTCAGCTTCGTGGTGATCGCCGACGCGCCCGGACGGTAGCTCGGCAGCAGGCCCAGGTGGAACAGGATCGGGTTCATCACGATCATGCCGAGCACGCTGGCCACCGCGGCGCCGAGCACGATCTCGAACGGGATCACGAAGCCCACCAGCACGTTGCCCAGACTGAAGCTCAGGCCCACGATCGCTCCCGGCAGCACGTTCTCGATGTTGGTCGTGTAGTCGGCGAACGGGATCGGGAGCACGGTGGTGGCCGTGCCGAACAGGATGCCCGTGATCACGGGGAGGCCGACGTACACCGCACCGAACAGCAGGCCGATGACGGTGCCGGTGGAGAAGATGCTCCAGCGCCAGCTCTCGGTGCCGGCCTCGGCGAGGGCCGTCGCGCCCGAGGCCGCCACCGGGGCCATCGGGAAGGGCAGTCGCTCGACGTCGCTGGTGATGCGGAACAGGGCGTAGCCCATGCTCATCCAGCTGAGCCGCCCGCACAGGTCGGTGATCAGCAGCAGCGCGATCGGCTTCCACCAGTCGACGTGCCACAGCTCGCGCTGGAGCAGCGCCTGGCTGGTTGGCGACGGGATGGCCCAGCGCGGGATCTGGTCGGCGATCGGAGCGGCGGGAGGGGATTGGATGAAGTAGGCGTTCCAGATGAGGCCCGCGAACGGGCCGCCGGCGAGCCCCAGCCCGGCGTTCAGAGCCGACGTGAGAGCGGTCGCGACGTAGAACAGGATGTAGATCTCCTGCTTCTTGAGGGGCTGGAAGCTGCGCCGCGCCACCTCGGCGAACAGCACGATCGTGACCCACTCCGCGGCGCCGCCGACGCCCTGACCGGCCACCAAGCCCAGGTAGATCCCTCCCGGCAGCATGAACAGGGCGATGAAGATCGCCCCGATCACGGTCTTGATCGTGAAGCCCTCTTCGAAGCGCCGCTCCTCCTGAGGTTCCGGTTCGGCGACGGGCTTCAGGGTTTCGCTGGAGGCCATGCGGGGAACCTATTCTGCGCGGGCGCCCGGGTTTCCTGCCTGCGGGGATGGACGGAGACGAAAACGCGAGCCCCGCGCCGGACCGGCGCGGGGCTCGACTCCCCGGGGACGCGGGGCCGCTACCGCCGCCGGCGCCGGGCCAGCAGACCGAGCGCGAACGGGATCGCCGCCGCGGGACCGGGCACGGCGGGAACGCCGTCGTCCGTGGTAGCCTTGACGGTCATGGCGCCGCGAACGTCGCTGAACGGGTGCCACGTTCCGCCGAAGGTGAACGCGAACGGGCCGGAGTCTCCCGCGAGGTTCCATCGCCAGCCGCCCTGCATGGCGCGGTTCGCCGGCGCGACCTTCACGAAGTAGCTGCCGCCTGCGACCACCGGCACATCGCTAGCGAACGTGAGGACGTTGAGCCCGGCTCCCTGCACGTTGTCCCACTGGTAGAGCGTGTTCGGCCCGGGCAGGCCGCCCAAGGCGTCCGTGATGCTCACCTGGTAGAAGGTCGGCTGGAGCAGAGTCGAGAGAGGACTCAGCGCCACCCGGACCTCGCTGAGCGTCCCGTCGACCGTCGAGGAAAACGGGTTCGCTACGGACTGCGTGAAGTCGATGGACCAGCCCCAGTTCTCGTAACCGTTCTGAAGGTTGTCGAACAGCACGATCTCGGCGGACCATGCCGACGGGGCGGTGGCGGCGGCCAGCGCCGCGGCAACGAGCGTTTTCTTCATGATTCGTTTGGCTCCTTTCAACGATCCGGAGAGGATCGAAGCACGCCGACAGTCTAGGCCAAAAACCCTCGAGGCTGCGAAGGGGGCCGTCGCCATCGGGACCTTCAGACCAGCGACACGCCGCTCGCCCCGGGGACGGCGCTCGCCCAAGCGATCGGCCGGCCCGCGCGGGGCCGGCCGATCCGGCAGGTTGCCGAGCAGGGCCCGTTCAGACGCGCCGCGCGCGCCGACGGGCGGCCAGACCGAGGCCGAGCCCCGCCAAGGCGAGCGTCGCGGGCTCCGGAACCGGCACGCTCGTCTCGCCGACCACGCGCATCCCTCCGGCGACGCTCGAGTCGTCGTCGAACCACACCGAGCCGAAGTTCGACGCAAGATCGCCCAACTTGCCGTTCGCGTTGAACAGCCACAGGCCGCCGGGCCCGGAATACGACGTGCCAGGGCTGACGATCACCCAGTAGCTGGTGCCCGCGGCCAGCTGCACGGAGGCGGACGGAGTCAGAACGTTCAGTCCCGCTCCAGCCACGTCCGACCAAGACGCGAGCACGTTGCTCCCGGGCAGGAAGGGCAGCGTGTTGAAGTTCGGATCGCTCGGAACGCTGTCCACCAGCTGGATGTCGTACAGCGGGACGTTCTGGGAACCCTGGACCGGCTCGAAGCTGGACAGGGTCAGGTGAAGCTGCGAGAGCGTGGCGGTCACGCTCGGCGTGAACATCAGACCCAGCGACTGGACCGTGGAAATCGTCCAGCCGTTCGTCGGGATGTACCCGCCGGGATCGAGATTGTCGTACAGGATGACGGATGCGGCCTGCGCGGATCCCAAGACCGCCAAACCGGCCAAGAGAGCAATGGAACGAAGCTTCATGATCAGGAACCCTCTCGTTTCACGTTGGCCGTCCGCGCGAACGCAGGACCACCTACCTGCTTTGGAACGCAGAACGCGTGCCGATGTTCCGCGGCACCGGAAAAACCGGTATTTCGTCTAGGTCCCCGGAGCCGAGCGGGCACCCGACGCCGTCCCTCCCGCGTACGGTAGGCTAGGACCAGAACTCCATGGAAGTGGCAGAGCCGGCCGCCTTGGCCGATCCCCACGCTGACGGCGAGCTGTTCGCCACCGAAGCCGATCTGACCAGCGACGGCACCATCGGACCGTCCGTGCTCCGCGTTCGGGCCGACCGGATCGAGCGGGTCGAGCCGGCGGACGGTGGCGAGCGCGTCGTGGGCTGTTGGTCCCTCAGCGAGATCCGGGACCCTCGGGTCGAGGACCTCGTGGACGCCGCCGCGCTGGTGGCCCGCCTCGACGGCACCGACGTCGAGCTGATCCGAACGACCAACTCCCGCGCGACCCACCTCCACGCCGCGCAGAAGCGCCTGAAGGCGCTGCTGGAGGGCGGGGAGATGCCGGTCATCGAGGACAAGCGCCGCGTCTGCCCCCGATGCCAGAGGCCCCTGCCCGAGGACAGCGACATCTGCGGCGCGTGTCTGAACAAGGGCAAGACTCTGATCCGCCTGTTCGGCTTCACCCGGCCGTACGTCGGGCGGCTGGTCCTCAGCACGCTGCTGATGCTCACGGGCACGGTGCTGGAGCTCCTCCCGCCCCGACTCACCCAGATCCTCATCGACGAGGTCCTGAGCAAGAAGCGCGTGCACCTGTTCGTCTGGGTGATGGTGGCGCTGGTGGGCGCGCGCCTGCTCATGTCTCTCGTGCAGATGGCCCGCGGGCGGAACGTCGCCTACCTGAGCGCGCACGTCGCGGTCGACATCCGCAACCGCCTGTTCCAGAAGCTGCAGCAGCTGTCCCTGTCGTTCTACGACAAGCGGAACGTCGGGTCGATCATGTCGCGGATGACCAACGACACCGGCGCGCTGTACGACGTGCTGGTGGACGGCGTGCCGATCATCGTGCAGCAGGGGATGCTGCTGATCGGCATCCCCGTGATGATGCTGCTCATGGACTGGCAGGTGGCGCTGGCCGCCCTGGCGCCCATGCCGTTCGTCGTGTGGGCCGTGCGGCGGTTCCGCCGGAAGATGATGCGGGTTTGGAGCCGCTTCTGGCACGCGTGGTCCCGCCTGAGCAGCAGCCTGAACGGCGTGCTGCAGGGAACCCGCGTGGTCAAGGCGTTCCACGGCGAGCGGCGCGAGGAGCGCAAGTTCGGCCGAAGGATCCAGGAGCTCGCGAACACCGGCTACCAGGCCGAGACCAGCTGGGCGACGTTCTTCCCGTTCGTGATGTTCACCATGAGCCTCAGCGGGTTCATCGTCTGGTGGGTCGGCGGCGTGAAGGTGCTGCGCGGGGAGATGTCGATCGGCGAGCTCACGGCGTTCATCGGCTACGTCGCCATGCTGGGCCAGCCGCTCATGATGCTCCAGCGCGTCATCGACTGGACGAGCCGGTCGCTCACCGCCGCCGAGCGGGTGTTCGAGGTGCTGGACACGCCGGTGGACATCGAGGACGCCCCGGACGCCGTGCCGATGCCCGACATCAAGGGCCACGTGCGGTTCCGCGACGTGCACTTCAGCTACGAGAAGGCCCGCGAGGTGCTGTCCGGCATCGACCTCGAGGTCCAGCCGGGCGAGATGATCGGCCTCGTGGGCAGCAGCGGCGCCGGGAAGACCACGCTGATCAACCTTCTGATGCGCTTCTACGACCCCACCGAGGGCTCGATCGAGATCGACGGCGTGGACCTGCGGCGCATCAAGGTCGACGACTTCCGGCGGCAGGTCGGCGTGGTGCTGCAGGAGTCGTACCTGTTCCCGGGCTCGATCAAGGACAACATCGCCTACGGCCGGCCGGACGCCACGCTCGAGGAGATCATCCAGGCCGCGCGGGCCGCCAACGCGCACCACTTCATCGTGAACTTCCCGGACGGGTACGACACCTACGTGGGAGAGCGGGGCCAGCGCCTCTCCGGCGGAGAGCGCCAGAGGATCGCCATCGCCCGCGCCATCCTGCACAACCCGAAGATCCTCATCCTGGACGAGGCCACCGCGAGCGTGGACACCGAGACCGAGCGGATGATCCAGGACGCTCTGGACAAGCTGGTCTCCGGCCGGACGGTGTTCGCCATCGCGCACCGCCTCAGCACGCTGCGCAACGCCGACCGGCTGGTGGTGCTGGACAAGGGCCGCATCGCCGAGGTCGGCACGCACGAGGAGCTGCTGAACAAGGAGGACGGCATCTACCGCAAGCTGGTGGAGATGCAGCAGCAGGTGAACAAGCTGCACGAGAACTTCCTGTTCCTTGGCGGCGGGCCGGAAAGCGGATAGACTCGCCCCATGCTGCTCGCAGTTCCCCTCGCGCTGGCGGCCCTCCGGTCCGACGTCGGACCGTTGCCGAAGACGATCGACGTGGTGGTGGTGCGCTACTTCCCGGTCTCGGGCGACCGGATCGACGTCCGCGTCACCGGGGATTGGGGGGAGACCCTCGCCGCGACCCGGGCGAAGTGCGACGCTCTGACCCGCGAGCTCTGCGCCAAGCTCGAGGAGGGCAGCCGCTTCCGGGGCTACAAGAACCCGAAGGCCGTGCCGAGCCTGCGCTACCGGGTGGTGGCGGACTTCGAGTTCCGCGAGCCGCTCCCGACCAGGCCCCTCCGGCAGGGAGAGTCGGCGCCGATGACCGACTACAGGGCGATCCTGGTGCGCATCGGCGCGGCCGAGTGGGTCGGGCGGCGCGGCGTCAAGCAGTTCTGGATCTGGGGCTACCACGGCGGCAAGGTCGGCCTGTGGGAGTCGAACATGGCCAGCCCGTTCGGCGACGTCAGCAACTCCGACCGCGACCCCAACGACCTTCCGGTCTTCGGCAAGACCTACACCGTGTTCCACTACAACTACCAGCGGGGGATCGGCGAGGCGCTCGAGGACCACATGCACCAGCTCGAGGCGCTGCTGAACCACGCCGACGGCCGGGACTCCACGCCGCCCGAGGACTGGCCGAAGCTGCTCTTCTGGGGCAAGTTCGTCGGCAGCGACGCCAGCCACAAGATCGTTGCGAAGCCGGCCCGCTGCGGCTGGACGCACTACGCGCCGAACAGCCGGAGCGACTACGATTGGCAGAACTCCACGCCCGTCGAGTCGGACATCGAGGATTGGCGGCCCGACGGCATCGGGAAGACCCGGATGATCGACGCCTCCCGCTGGAACTTCGACCCCGTGCGGTGGCGCGTGTACTGGATGCAGGCGATCCCCGGCGCCGACCACGGGCTGACCTATCAGGGGAGGCCCCTGCGCAACTGGTGGATGTTCGTGTGGGACTGGGACCGGGCCAAGCGTGAGGGCTGGAAGCTCACCTACTGACCGCGCGGCGCGGCCAGCCTCACAGGTGTCGCTCGTGGATCCTCGTGAGGAACTCCTTCACGCGCTGGGTCTCGTGCTTCGGGCAGATCAGAACCGCGTCGCGGGTTGCGACTACGACCAGGCCGTGGATGCCGAACGCGCACACGACCTTCTCCGGGTCGTCGTTGTACACGATCGAGCCCGTGCTCTCGTCCACCACGGCCATGCCGTACACCATGTTTCCGTAGCGGTCCAGAGGGAAGTTCCGCTCGAGGGCGTCCAGCGAGCCCACGTCGTCCCACTCGAAGTCGCCGACCGCCATGTGCACGTTGCGGGATCGCTCGAGCAGGGCGTAGTCGATCGAGATGTTCGGCAGCTCGGCGAACGCGTGCTCGGCGGCGGAATGGTCTCCGGCCTTCAGGGCGTCGATCACTCGCCGCGTGGTCTCGGCCAGACCGGGGTCCGCCAGCTCCAGCTCGTGGAGGAAGCTCGGCACCGTGAACAGCAGCATGCCGCTGTTCCAAGCGTGGTCCCCCGATTCGAGGTACTCCTCGGCGAGGTCGCGGCTGGGCTTCTCCTTGAAGCCGAGGACGGGCCGCACCTCGACGCCGTGCGGATAGACCTCCGCCTTCTGCCTGTCGTAGTGGATGTAGCCGTAGCCGGTCTCGGGCCTCTTCGGCTCGATGCCGATCGTGGCCAGGCCACCGTGCTTCTCGACCGCCGAGTACGCCGCTTGGACGACCTCGCGGAACCGCTTCTCCGGCGCGATCTTGTGGTCCGAGGTGAGCATCGCCACCGACACTCTGTCGGCGTGGTCTCCGTATCGGGCGCACAGGTTCGCCACGGTCCACACCACTCCGCCCAGGGTGTTGCGGCGCATCGGCTCCGCCAGCACGTTGGCTTCCGGAAGCAGGCGCGCCGCGCGCACGGCCTCGAGCAGATTGGAGGCGGTGGCCACGTACAGGTCGCCCTGCCGAACCAGCGGCTGCGCCCTGCGCAGCGACTCCTCGAGCAGCGTCTCGTCGGGGCTGGTCAGCCGCAGCAGCTGCTTCGGCCTGTGGCGCCGCGAAAGAGGCCAGAACCGCTCGCCGGACCCGCCGGCCATCACCACCGCAACCCTTCGATACTCCCTCTTGGTCATGTCGCGCTGTCTCCAGGAACGTTCGGAATCGCAACCCGGGTGTAAGCTACCCGACGTGCCCACCGAATGGACCCCCGAGGCGATCGAGCGCCTTCTCTCCGACCTGGAGGCCCTCTACGGCCGCCCGCGCTTCGTGCCCCGGTTCGATCCCGTGGAGGAGTTGGTGAGCTGCATTCTGAGTCAACACACGGCGGACGCCAACAGTTTCCCGGCGTTCACGCGCCTGAGGGAGACCTACCCGGACTGGCAGGACGTGGTGGACGCGGGCCCGGAAGCGGTGGCCGAGGTGGTGCGGCAGGCCGGCCTGGCCAACCAGAAGGCGCGCAGCATCGTCGGGGCGCTGAAGGCGATCCGCGAGCGCGTGGGCGCCTACAGCCTGGACCACCTCCGGGATCTGCCCATGGAGGAGGCGAGGGCATGGTTGATGGACCTCCCCGGCGTGGGCCCGAAGACCGCGAGCATCGTGCTGTGCTTCAGCTTCGGCATGGGCGCGATCCCGGTCGACACGCACGTGTTCCGAGTCGGCTGGCGGCTGGGGTTCTTCGATCGGAAGATCGGCGAGGCGAAGGCGCACGACGTCCTTCTGCGCCTGGTCCCCCCGGACATGGCGTTCCGGTTCCACACCACCCTCATCCAGCACGGGCGGCACCTGTGCTCGGCCAAGAAGCCGTCCTGCGAGCGCTGCCCGGTTCGGGACCGTTGCGCCTGGCGCCTGTCGGGAGGCCCGGAGAGCGGTTCGAGGTCCAAGAGGCCAAAATAGGGCGGGAGATCGGCGTCTTTGGCGGAGTTCGCGAACCCGGAGCAGCGGCAAAGGATCCAAGAGTCGTTCGAGCGGCTCGCGGGTCGCGACGTCGGCCCGTTGCTGGACCGAGCCTTCGACGCGAGCCCGAACCCGGACCTGGCGCTCCTGAACCTCGAACGGTGGGTGGCGGCCAGCTCGAACCCCGGCATGCAGGTGGAGAACCTGCTGCTGTTTCCCTCGGCCGCGCGACTGATGGCCACCCTGATGGGCGCGAGCCAGCCGATCGCCGACAGCCTGATCCAAAACCCGGAGCTCGCGGGTCTTCTGTTCGAGCCGGAGGCCCTCGACGTCAGGCCCACCCTCGAGACGGTTCTCGCCGAGGGACGGGCGCTCCTCAAGGCGGCGGGCTCTTTCTCGCACCGGCTGGACCGCCTCCGGTTCCTGCGCCAACGGTGGACGCTCGTCACCGTCGTCAACGACCTGTATCGGCGGTGGGACGAGGAGTCGGTCTGGAGGGCGCTGTCGGACCTCGCCGACGGCCTGATCGCGCTCGCGCTGGAGGTGGCCTCGGAGGAGTACCGCCTCCGGAGGTCGGTCGAAAGCCTGCCGCCGCTGATGATCGTCGGTTTCGGCAAGTTGGGCGGCCGAGAGTTGAACTATTCGTCCGACGTAGACCTCGTGTACGTGTGCCCGGACGGGCTGGACGAGAGGCAGGAGACGCACCTGTGCCGCCTGGCCGAGCTGCTGAACCGCGTGCTGGGCGACCGGATGGGGCGGGGCGCGCTCTACCGCGTGGACCTGAGGCTGCGGCCCTACGGCGGCGCAGGCGGGCTGGTGCGCAGCATGAGGGCGCACGAGGCCTACTACCGCTCGTACGCCGAGGGGTGGGAGAGGCTCGCGCTCGTGCGGTCCCGGCCGATCGCCGGCCCGCCGGAGCTCGCCGAGCGCTGGGAGGCCATGCGCCGCGAGCACTGCTTCCGGCGCAAGGTCGGCGACATCGCGATCGAGGAGGCGTGGCAGCTTCGCGCGCGGATCGAGGAGATCGCCAAGGGGGACGACCTGAAGCGCGGCGCCGGCGGCATCCGCGACGTGGAGTTCTTCACCCAGATCCTCCAGACCATCCACGGGGCCGATCATCCCGAGGTTCAGGCGCATGCGACGTGCGACGCGCTGCGCGCCTTGGCCTCCGTCGGGGTGCTGCCGGAGGACGACGCCTTCGCGCTGATCGCCGCCTACCGGTTTCTTCGGCAGCTGGAGCACCGATGCCAGCTGGTCGGGGACGTGCAGACCCACTCGCTCCCGACCGACCCCGCCCAGCGCCGCTACTTGGCCAAGAGCATGGGTCTGCGGAGCTGGGAGGGCCTCTCCAGGCAGCTCGCGTCGCACCGCGCGATCATCCAGTCCGTCTGCGGGCGGCTGGGCAGGGCGCGACCGGAAAGCCCCCGGGAACGGGCGATCGTGCGGCTCGGGCCGGTCGGGCAGGCGGCCGCGGCGTGGCTGGACTCCCTGCCGGAGCCAGACCCCTTCTACCGGGCCTTGATGGAGAACGAGGGCAGCCTCGAGCGCCTGGCCCGTCTGCTGCACCATGCGCCCGTTCTGTGCAACTTGATCGGCACAAACCTGTCCTTGGTCGAGCAGATCTTCAGCGGCGAGATCGAGGAGGAGGCTGACCCCGCCGGCCGTCTGGAGCGCCTGGGCGGGGGCGAGCCGATCGAGGCCGCGGCGTCCGCCATCCGGGACACGTTCCTCCGGCTGGCCGCCCGCTGGGTGCTGGAACCCTCGTTCGACCTGTCTCTGCGCCTCACCCGGTGGGCCGAGGGCTCGCTGCGGGCGGTCGCGCGGCGGGTCGGCGTCCGTTTCGGGGCGGTGGCGCTGGGTAGCTTCGCCATCGACGAGCAGACGCTGGCCTCCGACGCCGACCTCCTGCTGCTGATCGAGGACGGCGAGGACCACCGCGCGGCGGAGGAGTCGGCCCAAGCCTTCCTCGGCGAGCTGGGCCGACTGCGGACCCTCGGCTCTCCGCTCACGGTGGACCTTCGGCTTCGGCCGGAGGGCCGACAGGGCTTGTTGGTGCGGTCGCTGGACGGGTTCCGCGCCTACGAGGCGACGGCCATGGAGATGTGGGAGCGGTTCGCGCTCGGCCAATGCCGGCTGCTTTGGGGCCCGCCCCCGCTGTTGGATGCGGTCTTGGAGGCCGCCTACAACCTTCCGCTCACACCCCAGAGGCTCGAGGAGCTGGCGGCCATGAAGCACCGCATCGAGACGGAGCGGGCGCGCCGATCTCCCCACCCGCGCGACGTCAAGCTCGGTCCCGGCGGTCTATCGGACATCGACTGGCTCGTGCACCTCTACGAGATGCGCTATCCTACGGCTACGGACGCCGGACGGAACCGCCGCATGGAGGATCGGATCCACGCGCTGGCCGCCGCGCGCCTGATCAACGTCGCCGAGCAGCACGAGCTGACCGAGGCGCGGGCCTATCTGGTGGAACTCCGCAACCGGCTGTTCCTCCTCGGGGCGGAGAAGGACGTGCTCCCCGAGAACCCGGACCGTCTGGCCCGCCTCGCCGAGGCGTTCGGCGACGAGGACGGCAACGCGTTCCTGCGGCGCCACCAGCGCGTGGCCGACACCGTCCGGGGCCTGTTTCTGGATGCTATGGCGAGGTTGAGGGCGCAATGATCGAACACTGGCCTGCGATGCTGGCCGCCTACGGGGCGGGCTCGCTGCCGTTCGGGGCGTGGATCGCCCGGCTGCGCGGCGTCGACATCACGAAGGTCGGCAGCGGCAACATCGGCGCCACGAACGTGCACCGGACTCTCGGTCTGGGTCCGGCGCTGGTGGTGCTGGCGCTCGACGTGGCCAAGGGCCTGGCTCCGGCCTGGTACGGGCGGGCGCAGGACGGCGTCCTCCTTGGGCTCGCGCTCGGTGTCTGCGCGATGCTCGGGCACTGCTTCTCGCCGTTTCTGCGCTTTCGAGGAGGGAAGGGGATCGCCACGGGCCTGGGGCTGCTGCTGGGGGCCGATCCGCAGGTGGCGCTGATCGCCCTGGGCCTGTTTCTGGTCACGGTGGGCGCGAGCCGGTGGATCAGTCTCGGGAGCATCGTCGCCAGCCTCTCACTGTCCGCATCGGCGTGGGCTCTGGGCCGGCCGGCCGCGGCTGTGGTCCTCTATCTGGCCATGGGACTGTTCGCCGCGTACCGCCACCGTTCGAACGTGGCGCGCATCCTGTCCGGCACCGAACCCAGGTTCCGGCTTCGTCCGTCGTCACGTCAAGGGTGATCGCGCATGGTCAACGGCGTCCACTTCAGCGTGTTCGGCATCGGGCTGTTCGTGCTCTTCCCGATGGCCGTCTGGGTGGTGGGGCTGATCCACTGGATGATCATGGGCGAGATCGACACGGTGAACGGCCTGATCGGCATCGCGGTCGGGATCGCCGTGGGCCTGGTCGCCATCCTCAACCCGGATCCCCGTCTCACGCCGTTCGTCGTGCTGGTGCTGTTCGCGACGATCGCCTCCGCCCCCGTGTATCTGAAGGTCCGCAACGACCGGGAGCTGGTGCGCATCGACGTGGAGACCATGGAAGACTGCTTGGAGGCCCTGAGGCAGAAGCCCGAGAACATCGGCGCCCGGTGGCGGCTCGCCAAGACGCTCTACAACCGTGGGTTCCGAGGGCAGGCGCTGGCTATCGGCGAGGAGTCGATCGGCCAGCTGCAGGGGCCGGGATTCCAAGAGGAGCGGGGCATCCTGCAGCAGTGGCGGCGCAAGGTGCATCCCGAAGAGATCGCGCCACTGTCGTGCCTCGAGTGCGGCTACCGGAACCGTCCGGGCGCCGTGTTCTGCGAGCAGTGCGGAGCCAACCACCTGATCCACCACGTGCAAGGCCGGTGGATCGGCCCGGAGCTGGCGCAGCGCCTGGTGGCGGCGTGGGCCGCCGCCTCGGCGGCCCTCGTCGGAATCCCGGCGATGGCGCTGTTCCTCCCGCCGCCCGTCGCCGCCGCGGGCATCGCGCTGGTGCTGGCCGGAGGAGCTTGGCTGGTCTGGAAGGCGTTCCATCGGCCGGAGGCCGGGGCCGCCGGATGAGGGTCGTCGACCGAGCGGTCCTGCGCGAGCTGGGCGTGCCCTTCCTGATCGGCACGTTCGCCGTGGTGCTCATGTTCCAGGCGAACATGCTGATCGCGCTGTTCAAGGACCTGCAGGTGCAGAGCCTGCCGCTGGCGGCGGTGTTCCAGATCGTCGCCTACCGAACGCCGGGATTCCTGAACATGACGCTCCCGGTCGGCATGGCTCTGGCCGCGTCGCTGGCCATCGGGCGAATCTCGCGCGAGTCGGAGCTCACGGCCATGCGGGCGGCGGGCTACAGCATCCGCAGGGTGCTCGTCTCCGTGGCGGCGTTCGGGGTCTTGGTCTCTGCCGCGGCGTTCTACAACTCCGAGCGCCTGATGCCCTTCGCGGAGCAGCGGGCGCGCAAGCTGGAGACGCAGGCCGCGCTGGTCGGTTCCGGGCCTCAGTTCCGGTCGAACGTGATCGTGAACCTCCGCAACTACGTGGTGGCCCTCGGAACCGTGTCCACCGCGCCGGACGGGACTATCGAGCTGTCGGACGTGCTGATGGTCGAGCGTCCCCGCTCCCGCGAGATCTGGCTGTACACCGCCAAGTCCGGCACCTACAAGGACGGCGTCTGGACCCTGCGCGACACCTACTGGAGGCAGTTCTCCGGCCCGCGGCTGCTGCAGGCCCGTCCCGGCGAGGACGTGGTGATCAACGAGCGGATCTCCGTCCAGGACTTCTTCACACCTCCGGACCCCAGCGAGCTGAACGCCCGGGAACTCAGGGAGGCCATCGGCCGGGCCAAGAGCATCGGCGCTGACACCGTGCAGATGGAGGTCGCCTACCACGCGAAGTTCGCCGTGCCGTTCGCCTGCCTGGTGTTCGCGCTGGCCGCGCCGGTGTTCGCGATCTGGCTGGCGCGCAGCGGCTTCGCCGGGGTGCTGCTCAGCGTCGTGCTGGTGTTCCTCTACTACAACGCGCACATCATCTCGACGCAGATCCTGGGTCGCAACGGCTGGCTCGCGCCCTGGTGGGCCGCCTGGCTGCCCAACGTGCTGTTCGCCGTCGCCGGGCTTGTCGCGCTGAGGAGGCTGGAATGATCGGGCGGGCGCTGCTGCTGGCGGCACTGGCGGCGTGCGCCTGCTCCACCCATGCCCAGACCGCCGCCGCCCGCGGGATCCAGGAGGCGGCCGGGGGAGGCGCCCCGCGACGGGGAAACCCGCTCGAGCCGTCGGGCTTCCCGCCGAACGAGCCGCGGGACGGCTCCCTGCCGCAGGCCGCGCCGTCCGCCCTCAAGGCGTTCCGCGTGTTGCGCGCGGGCAGCGTCTCCAAATCGGGCGACAGGGTCCGCCTGACCGGCGGGGCGGCCGTCGCCTACGAGGGCTACGAGGCCTACGCCGAACAGATCGAGGGCGACCTGAAGACGAAGGTGTTCGACCTCGCCGGCTCCGCCAAGCTCGTGGGCGCCGACGGCATCGTGAGGGCGGACGCCCTGCGGGTGGACTTCGAACGCAAGAGGTTCTGGGCGACCGGCTCCTCGTCGCAGCTGGCGCCAGCGCTGCTCCAAGGGCGCGTGCTCGCCGACGTGTACGTGCAGGGCCAGTCGACGGCGGGCACGGAGGGGCACATCCACACCGAGGACGGCGCGCTGACCACCTGCAACCTCGAGCATCCCCACTTCGACCTGGCGGCGAGCAAGATCGACGTGTACCCCGGCCGGAGGGCCATCCTTCGGCGAGTCGACCTGCGGGCGTTCGATCGCACGCTCCTGCGCATCCCCTACGTCAGCCTGCCCCTCCGGGAGGACGCCGACCGCTATCTGCCCGACGTCGGCCAGAGCAGCGACGAGGGCTACTACGTGAAGACCCGGATCGGCGTGGGACTGGCCCGCAACGACTCGTTCGACGCCAGGCTGGACTACTACACGAAGCTGGGCCCCGGCCTAGGCGCGGACTACGACTACAAGACGGCCGCGACGCAAGGGCGGTTCCGCCTGTACAGCGTCTTGGGGGACGCGCAAACGCTCGAGGCTGCCAGCAGCCACCGGCAGAAGCTCCCGTTCGGCGAGCTGCAGCTCGACAACACGCTGCAAAGGCGCAACTACCTGGACGCTCCGGACACCACCACGGTGCTGAACCGGGCCTCGCTGAACTTCGCCCGCCGGGACGGAACCTCCCGCCTGAGCCTGAACCGAACGAGCACGGAGCAGGGCTCCTTCGAGTACACCCAGCAGACGATCCAGCTGTCCGACTCGCGCCGCTTCGGCCGACGCGCCAACCAAAGCCTGGACCTGGCCTGGGTGACCAGCCGCAGCGTCGCCACCAGCAGGATCGTGGAGCGCGAGCGCATCGACGTCCGCTACCGGTACCGGGAGGAGACGCGCCCCGCCACAGCGGAGTTCGAGTACACGCGCAGCATCCCGGTCGGCGCCAACGCCAACTTCTTCAACTCGACCGACCGGACGCCGGTTCTCACCCTGCGCAGCGACACGGGGCGGCTGTTCGGCTCCGGCATGGGCGCCAGGCTGCCCGCCAACCTGCAGCTCTCGCTCGGTGAGTTCCGCGACCCCATCACCAAGGGGACGCTCCAGAGGGGGAGCTTCGAGATGGACGCCAGCCGCACCTCGCGCCTATCCAAGGGCCTGTCGCTGTCCACGGACGCTCGCTTCGTGCAGGGGATGTACTCGGACGACACGGCCCAGTACGCGACCGGGTTGGGGGCAAACCTTCGATGGGACTACGGCGCGAGGTCCGCCGTGAGCGTGCGCTACGCGTTCCTGGATTGGCACGGCTACTCGCCGCTGCAGTTCGACAGGCTCTCCCGGACGAACTTCGCGTCGCTCGACTGGAGCGCCCGCCCCCTGAACACGTGGACCCTGGGGATTCAGACCGGCTACGACTTCGGCCGGGCCAGCGAGATCGGAGACGTTTCCCGATGGCAGACCGTCGGCCTCCGCTCGGAGTGGCGTCCCAAGAGCTGGTTCCAGCTCCGGACCTTGGCCAACTACGACACCACCCGCGAGTCGCTGGGCACGGTCCGCTTCGACGTGCTGTACAAGCCGGGCGCCACCACCGTGTCGCTCGGAGCCCGCTACGACGGCATCCGCAAGGAGTGGGGCTCGGCGAACCTGTTCGTCGACGGCCTGAAGTACGGCCGGCTCAAGTTCAGCACGGTGCTGGCCTACAACGGCTACCTGAAGCAGTTCGAGGCCACGCACTACTCGTTCACCTACGACCTGCACTGCGCCGAGGCGATCCTGCAGGTTCTGGACAACAACGTGGGCTTCCGATCGGGCCGGCAGATCTACTTCTTTCTGCGCCTCAAGGCGTTCCCGTTCGACACGCCGTTCGGCACCGGCACCCGCGGCCAGGCGATCGGCACGGGCACCGGCGGCTACAGCTTCTAGGCGGCCGGCGCGGGCAGAGAAACGGCCGGGGGCTCCGTTGCCTCCCGGCCCGGGGGGTGGGGTGGTGCGGGAAACCCTCTCAGCGGCGGCGTCGGCGGCGCAGAGCCGCGGCCAGCCCGCTGACGAACAGACCAACGGTCACCGGCTCGGGGACGGGCACGCCGGTCGTCTGGTAGCTCGTCGTGACGAGCGTCTGGGTGTTGCCGTTCTTGGGCGTATAGATCGCGTACCACGCCGAGCCGGTCTCGGAATAGCCGTGCGCGGCCGTCTTGGCGGCGTTCACGGCGGTGCTGTTTCCGCCGCTCGGCTGGTACAGGCTGATGTCGTCGCCGACCATCTGCCACAGCTCCAGCTGGCGGGCCGCCTCGTTCTCGTTGGCCGTGCCGAGGCCGAAGGCGTGCTGCAGGACCGCGCCCATCGGGCCGTAGGCGAGCGTCACGTCGTAGTCGATGCTGGCCGGCAGCGGAAGGACCTTGTCCGGCGAGATGCAGAAGAAGACGGTCGGTGCGGACTGGCCTTGGACCGTTCCCAAGATCTGCCCGGCGAAGGTGTTCAGAGTGCCGTGCTGGACGAACAGCCCCTCGCCGAGGGCCCCGCCGGGGTTCTGGGTGAAGCCGCCGAAGTTGACGATCACCGCCTGGGAGGCGGTCGCGGCGAGGATGGCGGAGGCCGCTGCAAGGGTCTTCAGGTTCATGGTTTCTCTCCTCTTCTAGCCCGTCGCCCCGTTTCGGGCGCGCGACGAGGAGAGTCCGCAAAGCGCGTGCCGAACGGCCCGCTCGGCCCAAAACCGGCGTTTCAGCCGGTACCCGTCAGGTGTGGTACTCGGCGTTGATCCGCACGTAGCCGTAGCCCAGGTCGCAGGTGTACACCGTGGCGCTCCGACCGGTCCCCAGGGAGAGCAGAATCCGAACGACGTCCGACTTGAGCGCGGTGCTGACGCGCTTGGCGTCGAACGGCGCCGGCGATCCGTCCTCGAACAGCACGTGCTCCTCTCCGCCGGCCTCCACACTCAGCCTCGCCGCGAGCGGGTCGAACGGCACCCCGGCCCTGCCCGCGGCCGCCAGGATGCGGCCCCAGTTGGGGTCGCACCCGAACATCGCCGTCTTGACCAGCGGAGAGTCGGCGATGGTTCTGGCGACCCGCTTGGGATCCTCGGTGCCGGTGACGACCACCTCGATCAGTTTGGTGGCGCCCTCGCCGTCCCTCGCGATCTGCCGGGCCAGCGACACGCACACATCGTTCAGGGCGTTCCGCAGCTCGGGCACGGTGGGCCTGTAGCCGCTGGCCCCGTTCGCCAGCACGATCACCATGTCGTTGGTGGAGGTGTCGCTGTCGACCGTGAGCGAGTTGAACGACCGCTCGGCGGCCTCGGCCAGCAAGCCCTGGAGGGTCGGCGCGTCGACCTCGGCGTCGGTGCACAGGAACGCCAGCATGGTGGCCATGTTCGGGGCGATCATTCCCGAGCCCTTCGCCACGCCGTACAGGCGGGCCTGGCCCGCGGTGGCGGAGGCCTCCTTCTCCACCAGGTCGGTGGTGAGGATCGCCTCGAGGAACGGCTTCGGGTTGGGGCCGAGGGACGCCGCGGCCTGGGCGATCCCGCTCTCGACCTTGGCCATGTCGAGCAGCTTTCCGATGACGCCGGTGGAGGCCACCCCCACCTCGTCCGGCTGAAGGCCCAGCGCGTCGGCCGCGAGCTGCGCCATCCGATGGGTGTCGCGGACGCCCTGCGGCCCGGTCATGCAGTTGGCGTTCCCGCTGTTCACGACCATCGCGCGGAGGGTTCCCCCCGCGATGCGTTCCCTCATAAAGTCCACGCAGCTGGCGTGAACCAGGTTCTGCGTGGTGAGCCCGGCCAGCGCGGCCTGGCGGTCGCTCACCAGCAGGCCGATGTCGTTCCGCTTGTTCTTGAGGCCGCACCGTGCGCCGCCGAACCGGAATCCGAGGGGAATCACGGCCACACCCCGTTGCGCGGCAGCCCGACGTCCTCGGGCAGGCCGAGCATCACGTTCATGTTCTGGATCGCCTGCCCGGCTGCTCCCTTGACCAGGTTGTCGATGACGGAGACCAGCGTGGCGAAGCCCGTCCGGGGGTCGAAGTCCGCGGCGAGCACGCATCGGTTGGAGCCGAGGACCTGCTTGGTGCTCGGCCAGCCTTCGGTCTGGATGCCGACGAACGGCCTGCCCTCGTACGCCCGGCGCCAAGCCTCCAGGATCGCCGTCCGGTCGACGCCCTCCTCGACGGGCACGTGCACGGTGGTGTGGATGCCGCGCGCGAACGGCAGCAGGTGGGGCGTGAAGCGCACGTGCCTTCCGGCCGCCATCTCGATCTCGGGGGTGTGCCGGTGCCCGACGACGCCGTAGGCCCGGAAGCCGCCGCTCAGCTCGGCGCACAGGTAGTCGCACTCCGTCTTGGAGCGCCCGGCCCCCGACACCCCGGACTTGCTGTCGACCACGGGAGTACCCGCGATCATGCCCGCCTTGGCCAGCGGGGCCAGCGCCAAGCCGGCCGAGGTCGGATAGCACCCGGGGTTGGCGAGGATCCGTGCGGAGGCGATCTTCTCCGGATCGGCCAGCTCGGTGAGGCCGTAGACCGCCTCCTCGAGCAGATCCGGGCAGGCGTGCTCCATGCCGTACCACGTCTGGAACGCTTCCGCCGGCTTGAGACGGAAGTCGGCGCCCAGGTCGATCACGCGGGTCCGTCCCACCAGCTGCGGCGCGGCCCTCATGCCGAAGCCGGCGCTCTGGCAGAGAAAGACGACGTCGGTGTCCACCCGGGCCGGGTCGAAGCTCTCCAGCACGAGATCCGTGTCGAGCCACGGGCACTCGTGGGCGAGCCGCGCGCCGGCCCGCCTCTCCGAAGTCGCGCGCACCACCGCGACGTCCGGGTGGCCAGCCAAGAGCCGCACGATCTCCGCTCCGGAGTAGCCCGTGGCGCCGACCACCGTTGCGGTGAACCGACGGGATCGATCTGCCATAGGAAGTAGGGTACCCCGCAAGCCCGAATCCGCCCCGAGCGTGTTTGCGGCCGCCCGGGGCAGGTATTTCTAACAGGTTCTGTCGCCCGGCGGCCCATTCGGTTAAAAATCTCCGCGTCCTCGGGCCAAGGCGTTGTACAATGCAATCGGGCCCGTTGGGGCAGCTTGAGGAGTGGCAATGGTGAAAGGCTTGGCGATCGTTTCTGGCGTGGCGCTTTCGGCGCTCGCCTTCCCGGTCATCGTGATCGACGATTTCACGACCGGGACTTTCTCGTACACCCGCAGCAGCGTCGGCACCTCGAGCGCGAGGGTGGCGGGGAGCATGCTCGGCGGCACGCGGTGGACTCTCTCCAATGTGACCGCCAACCCGAGCAGCAGCCAGCTCTCGGTGGCGGTTGGCGGCGGCGTGGCTGACTTCGTCGCCGGAAACGGCCTGGTGCACGTCAGCGAACTGCGCTACGGTTACACGCTGGGCGGCGCGCTGGCCGATCTGAACGCGGATCTGACCGCCGGTGGCAACAACGCCCTCAAGATCTCGTTCCTGGAGAACTCCGGCAACCTCGGGTTGCTCGTCCAGCTCCGGAGGACGGCGGGAGCGAGCTCGCAGTGGTTCAACTACAACACGTCCGTGGCGGCCTCGGCTGTTCCGTTCGATCTGTCGATCCCGTACTCGGTCTTCGGATCGTTCAATCTGACCGACGTCGACCAGGTCATCCTTCGATTCACCAGCGAGCCCGGCGCCGACTACCGGCTGGGCGGCGTGGAGGCCGTTCCGGAGCCTGCCACGATCGCGGCCCTCGGTCTCGGCGTGGCCGCTCTGATGCGGCGCCGGAAGCGCTGAAGCGTCCTCTCCCCAAGGGGCCGCGGCGGGTTCGGGTCGGATCGATCCGAACCCGCCCGTCGTTTCGGGGTGGTCCAATGGACCCGAACGCTCGCCAGGAGGGTCCCGCGGGGGTCCCAAGTTCCGCATCCGAAGGTTAGCGACGGTTCATCCTTGTTGCAGAGGAGGACGCGACCGCGCGGCTTCGGAGCGATGGACCACGGACTGACCCGACGCGAGCTGATCGCCTGCGGACTGGCCGCAGGAATGCTCTCGTCGCTTTCCTCCGGAGCCTGGGCCGCGCGGCGCGCTCGCAACGAAACGACCATGGAACCGAAACTCGTGACCGTACCGCAAGCCATCCCCGAGAAGGTCTACACGACGGAGCGCGTCGGCATCAGTCGCCAGACGCACGACGAGCACCTCAAGCTCTGGCAGGGCTACGCCAACAAGACCAACGAGATCCGCAAGGCGCTCGCCGAGCTGGAGGTCGACCCCGCGAAGGCCAACCAGATCTACAGCGCCATCCGCGCGCTGAAGGTGGACCTCACCTTCGCCTACGAGGGCTACATCAACCACAACGTGTACTTCGACACGATCGGAGGTCAGGGCGGTCCGGCCACCGGAGCGATCGCGGACCTGATCCAGGAGGCTTACGGCAGCTTCGAGAAGTGGGCCGCGGACTTCAAGGCCACGGGGATCGCCGGTCGAGGCTGGGCCTTCCTGGCCTACGACCACGAGGAGCAGCGGGTGTTCAACTACATCGGCGACGCCCAGAACACCTTCCCGATCTGGAACCACACGGTCGTCCTGGCGCTGGACGTGTACGAGCACGCCTACTATCTGGACTTCCAGACCGCCCGCGCCAAGTACATCGACGCCTACCTGCAGGTCATCGACTGGGACGCGGTCAACGCGCGCCTGAAGGCCGCGCTGCGCTGAGCCAGCGACCGGTCGACTCCAAGGGCCCGGTCGCCGCAGGCGACCGGGCCCTCGCCGCGCCTGGGGTGGCATAATCCTGCTCCGTGAGCACTGCGCATGTCGTCGGAGTGGATCTGGGTGGCACCAACGTTCGCGCGGCGGTCGTCGCCCCAGATGGCGAGATCGTCGGCAAGCCCATCGAGAACCCGTCTCGGGGAGAGGAGGGCGCCGAGGCGACGGCGCAGGCCGTGGCCCTGACGGTGCACGAGGCGATCGCCGCGGCCAAGGCCGACGTGCGCCGCGTGGGCATCGCCATCCCCGGCACGGTGGACGACGCCAAGGGGGTCGTGCGGTGGTCGCCGAACCTCGGAACCCGCGTCGGAGACGTGTTCCACTACTGGAAGGACGTGCCGTTCCGGGAGCTGCTGCGGGCGCACCTCGACCTGCCGATGGCCATGGGCAACGACGCGAACCTCGCGGCGCTCGGCGAGTACCGGTTCGGGCTGGGGAGGAACTCCGCGGACTGCCTGGTCATGTTCACCGTCGGCACCGGAATCGGCTTCGGCGTCGTGTTCGGCCCTGCCAGCCTGCAGGGGGACGTGCGGGGCCCGGCGCTGCTGCTGGGCGGCAACAAGGGAGGCGCCGAGGGCGGGCACATGGTGATCCTTCGGGACGGACTCGACACGACGGCCGGTCTGTACGGCACCGTGGAGGCCTACTGCCAGCGCGACAGCATCGTCAAGCGGGCCGTGTACCGGCTGGTCCGGGGGCGCACCAGCCTGCTGACCGAGCTTTGCGGGGGCGATCTGTCCAAGATCAGCCCCAAAATGCTGTACGATGCCGCGGAGCGGGGCGACGAGCTGGCGATCCAAGTCTGGCGCGAGGTCGGGTCGTTCCTGGGGCTGGGCATCGCGAACGCCATCAACCTGTTCGCGCCGAGCGTGGTCGCCATCGGTGGCCAGATCGCCAAGGCCGGCAAGTGGCTGTTGGAGCCGGCGATCGCGGTCGCCCGCGACGCCACCATCGAGAGCCTGTGGGCGGACGTGCAGACGATCGCGCCGGCGCAGTGCCTGGAGCAGGCGGGAGTGCTGGGAGGCGCGGCGCTCGCGCTGCTGCAGTCCGACTGAGTCCGTGCCTGTCGGGCCGGGGGCAGGTAACCTTGAGGCAGATTCCCAAGGAGCGAGCGGAGCGAACATGACAGAAGTGATCATGCCCAAGATGGGCGACGGCATGGAGGAGGGGACCCTCGTCGACTGGCTCAAGAAGGACGGGGAGAAGGTCAAGAGCGGCGAGGTGATCGGCACGATCCAGACCGACAAGGCCACGCTCGAGCTGGAGGCGCCGGCCAGCGGCATCCTCACCGGCTTCCTGATCGGGCCGGGAGAGACGGTGCCCGTGGGACGGCCCATCGCCGCCATCCTGCGGAACGGCGAGAAGCTCCCGGAGGGCTGGGGAGGCGCGGCGTCGGGATCCGCGACGGCACCTAGCCAGCAGGCAGCCGGAGAGCCCGCGCCATCCGCCGCGCCCGCGCAGCCGGAGGCCCCGGCCGCGCCGTCCGCCTCCGACCGGATCAAGGCAAGCCCGCTCGCACGGAAGATCGCCGCGGAGGCCGGTCTCGACCTCTCCTCCGTGGTCGGAACCGGGCCGGGAGGCAGGATCGTGGAGAAGGACGTGCGGGCCGCCCTCGCCGCCGGTCCCAAGCTGCCGAAGTTCCCGGTCGCAGAGCCCGCGCCGGTCTCCGCCGCTCCCGAGGACACCGTCGTGAAGCTCACGCGGCTCCGCCAGATCACGGCCCAGCGGACCGCCCAGAGCAAGCAGCAGGCGCCCCACTTCTACGTCACCGTGGCGGTGGACGTGGACGCCATCCAGGCGCTGCGTCGGCAGTTCGAGGCCGAGGGCAGCGGCAAGGTGTCGGTCAACGACTTCGTGATCCGGGCCTGCGCCCTGGCGCTCCGCGACATGCCCGAGGTGAACGCGAGCTTTCAGGGCGACTCGGTCGTACGCCACGGTGCGGTGAACATCGGCATGGCCGTCGCGGTGCCGGACGGTCTGACCGTGCCGGTCCTGAAGAACGCCGACCAGCTGACGCTCCGCCAGATCTCGGCCAAGGCCAAGGAGCTGGCCGCCAAGGCCCGCGACAACAAGCTGAGCCCGGACGAGCTGACCGGAAGCACGTTCAGCATCAGCAACATGGGCATGCTCGACGTGGACGAGTTCGGTGCGATCATCAACACCCCGAACGCCGCGATCTTGGCCGTCGCCACCGCCCGGAAGACCGTGGTGGTGAACGACGAGGACGAGATCGAGATCCGCGAGCGCATGAACATCACGCTGTCCTGCGACCACCGCGTGCTGGACGGCGCGGACGGCGCCCGCTTCGTCAACAAGGTCAAGGAGTACCTCCAGAACCCGACGCGGTTGCTGTCCTGAGCGCTTCGCCCTAGATTGGAGGCATGCTCGTCGTCGCCTCCTTGGTCGCGCTCGCACCGCCGCTGTGGGTCCCGCTGCCCGAGCCGTGGGGTCCGGCCCGAGTGGTGCGCGCCACGCGCAGCGACATCGGCGGGCCAGCTCAGGCGATCGACGGCGACGAGGGCACGCTGTTCCGCACACCCTCCGTCAACCCTGCGGAGATCGTGGTGGAGCTTCCCGCGCCGACGGAGGTGCGGGCCTTCCGCGTGCTGGTTGCCGATCGAAGCCGGGTGGTGATCGAGTGCGCCGGATCGGCCGAGGACCTGGCGGCGAGGGGCGGATCCTACCTTCGCTTGGTCGATCGGGAGACGAGCGAGCGCGGTGAGCTCCTGGCGGAGCTGGAGAGGCCCGTGGTGGCGAGGGCGTTCCGGCTCTGGATCAAACGCCTCGCGGGCGACGACTACGCGCACGTGTTCGATTGGCATCCGGCCCGCTTGGCTCCCGCCGAGTCTCTGCGGGTCCAGCGCGTCCCGAACCGGCCGGAGTGGCAGCCCTCGGACCGGGTGGCCTCCGAGGGCATCGTCCGGGCGCGGGCGTTCGCGAAGGCGGGCGGCACCGAGGTGGACGTTACGGATCAGGTTCGCTGGTCCGGAGACGGGTTCCGGCGGTGGCGCGACGGTTGGCAGGCCAAGCGGGTGCAGGAAGGAACGGAGAAGGCCGCCCTGACCGCGGCGGCCGGGCCGCTGAAGGCCTCCCTCGAACTCACGGTGTTCGCCTATCCCCGCCTGCACCGGAGGACGGACGTGGGCGTGCTTCACATCGAGCGGCTGCCGAGGACCGACTACGACGCCCCGGACCGTGGGAACGGACCCGGCTGGCCGGGCGAGGGCGAGAGGGTCGTCTGGAGGGCTTGGCTCGTGTCGCACCACCGTCCGGCGCGGGGCGTGCGCTGCCGATGGACGGTCGACGGGCGTACGGTCGCCGAGGGCACCCTGAATCTGGCCGCCGACCGTTGGGCGCACGCGGATCTGCCCCGGAGGTGGAAGCAGAGCGGAGAGAACGTCCGGTTCGAGATCCTCCCTCCGGAATGGGACGCCAACCCCGGCAACAACGCCCGCGAGTTCCGCACGAACGCGCTCGCCGTGGGGTTCTGGGTGGATCAGCGCATCTGGGACCACTTCCTGGACCATCAGCACCTTCAGAACCCCGGGAACGAGACCTTCGCCGACTGGGCTTGGTTCGTCCTCGATCTGTGGAACGGCATGATGGCCGCCGCGAGGTACCCCTCGATCTCTCCCGAAGGCCTGTTGGACCGCCTCCGGCTGGATCGGCTGGTCGTGGTGCCGACCTTGGCGCTTCCGCTGAGCGGCGGCTTGCCGAGCAACAACCCGGACAACACCGACAAGACGGTAGACCTCGCTTGGGGCTTCAGCGCCGAGGCCGACTCCAGCGTGAGCGACTACTGGGCCGTCAGACCCCACGAGGGTTCGCCGCTCAAGAGTCCTCCCCCGTTCCTCGCCGACCTCGCGCTGATCCACGAGCTGCACCACGCGCGCTACCACATCGACAGCTACGGCTTCGACGTCCATCCGAACCAGATCCGCGTCCAGGTGGACGGCAAGCCTCTGGTCGGCGGGCTTCTGCCCGAGCGGTTCGTGCGCTACCAGAAGCATCCGGGGATGATGGGCGGCGACTACTCGGTGATCGACGAATACGTGGCGGGGGCGTGGCAGCGCGTGGCCGGAAAGAGGGCCCGGGGCGGAAAAAGAACTCACCCACGGTGATCGGCGAGTGGCTGAACACCGACCTGCCGCGCCGAACCGCCTGGAGGTTCCTGCTGCCGAGCGGCGAGCCCGCCGCCGGAGCGAGGCTCTGGATCTGGCGGGCCAAGCCGGATCCGAGCGCCTGGTACGGCAAGAGGTACGAGGGCGACCCCGATCTGCGTCTGCGGCTGGACGCCGACGGACGCGTGGAATTCGAGGGCAGCCCGTTTCCCAAGCCGATCCGCCACACCTACGGCGAGGCGAACACGGTGCTGCTGTGCCTGGTCCGCACCGGCCAGGGAGACTTCGTGCACTTCCAGGAGATCTCGGACCTCAACCTGGCCTTCTGGAAGGGTCTTCGGGAGCGGGCTGCGTTCGAGGTGAGGCTCGTGCCTCCGCCCGGATGGAGCCAGTAAAGAGCGGCGGGGGCCGGCTCGCCGGCCCCCGCCGTCCTCTCGCGGCCAGCCGGCCTCAGCCCTTCTCGACGAGCTTGGCCTTGACGGCCTTCATGGCGGCTTCTGTCCGGCTGTTCACCTGAAGCGCCTTCAGGATGTTGCTGACGTGGTTCTTCACCGTCTTCTCCGCGATGCAGAGCTTGGCGGCGATGTCCTTGTTCCGGAGGCCCTGCGCCACGTACTCCAAGATCTCCGTCTCCCGGTCACTCAGCACGTACAGCTCGCTCTCGTCGCCCTCCTCCTCTTCGTCCACCTTGCGGAAGTCCTCGATGACCTTGGCGGCGATGCGCGGCGTGATCTTGGCCTCGCCCTGGTTGGCCAGGCGGATGGCCTCGATGACGTCCTGCGGCGTGGAGGTCTTCAAGAGGTAGCCGAGGGCTCCGGCGCGAAACGCCTCGTACACGGTCTCGTCGTCCTCCTGGACGGTCAGAACGACCACTTTGACGTTCTTCTCCTGCTTCAGGAGCTTGCGGATCAGCTCGATCCCGCCCATGCGCGGCATGTTCAGGTCGGTGAGCAGCACGTCGGGCGGATCGGCGAGGCAGACCTCGAGGGCTTCCTGTCCATCCTTGCACAGGCCGATCAGCTGGCACTCGGGCATGAGGGTCAGGGTCTTCTGAAGAGCCGCCCGGTAGGGCGCCTCATCGTCGACGACGACAACGCGGATCGTCTGCGCCATATAAGGCAATATACCTAGACGCCTTCCAGAAGGTTCCATCTCCGAGGCGGCATAATGCCGCCTGTGGCGCTGTTGGAGGTGAGCGGGCTTCGGGTTCGATTCGGCGTGACCGAGGTGGTGCGCGGCGTGTCGTTCGAGCTGGACCGCGCCGAGACTCTCGGAGTGGTGGGCGAGTCGGGCTGCGGCAAGAGCATGACCGGCTACGCGCTGATGGGCATGGTGCCACGGTCCGGCTCCGTCAGCGGCTCCGTTCGGCTGGAGGGGAGCGAGCTCGTGGGCCTGCCGGAGGCGGCGTGGCGAAAGGTCAGGGGTAGCCAGATCGCGCTGGTGATGCAGGATCCGTTCGCCAGCCTGAACCCCGTGATGCGCGTGGGCGACCAGATCGCGGAGGTTCTGGAGGTGCATCGCGGGTGGCCGCGCCACCGGGCCAGAGAGGAGGCGGTGAGCCTGCTCCGACAGGTGGGAGTGCCCGAGCCGCAGGCGGCGGCCCGCAAGTACCCGCATCAGATGAGCGGCGGCCAGCGGCAGCGGGTGGTGATCGCGGCGGCCTTCGCCTGCCGACCCAAGGTCCTGATCGCCGACGAGCCGACCACGGCCCTCGACGTGACGCTGCAGGCGCAGATCCTCCGGCTCATCGAGGAGCTCCAAGAGCGGGAGGGGACGGCGGTGCTGCTGATCTCGCACGACATCGGCGTGGTGGCCGCGGTCAGCGACCGCGTCGCGGTCTTCTACGCCGGTCGGATCGTCGAGACTGGGTCGGCGGAGGAGGTGCTGCGGCGTCCCCGGCACCCCTACTCGCAAGCCCTGCTCGCCGCGATGCCGAGACCGGGAGCGGACCGGCTGCCGACGATCCCGGGTCAGCCGCCGAGCTTCACCGACCTGCCCGAGGGCTGCCCCTTCGGCCCGAGGTGTCCGCACCGAGCGGCCGTCTGCAGCGCCGAGCCTGAGCTGGCGGACGCCGACCCGGTACGAGCGGCCTGCTGGCTGGCGGGCGAGCGAGCGCCCGCGAACGGTTAGGCCGCCCCGGAGTCGCCCGGTCCGGCCAGAGAACGGGCGCGTGGGTCCAGGGGAACAGCCTCGCGCAAGGCGAACCGCCCCGGGGCTCCTCGTTCTTCGGCGGAACAGTCACACCGGTGTTGAGCTGAAGGTGTCGCATGTTCGGCGACCCTTACAGAGGGTGGATCGAAGCAGGAGGACACCCCCGGCGCCGTGCGGGGTCTCCGTCTCACTGGCGAGCGCCGCCTCGGCCGCGGTGTTGGACCTCGAGGGATTCGAAGGCCAGTGGAACCTTCCGGATGCGTAAGGTGCGTTCGACTGGAGCGGCCGTTTCCTCTCCTTGGAGGCTGGCGGCTCCCACAAAAACCCTAGCGGTTGCCTCCACGGACTCTGTTCTTGCACCAACGTGGCCATCAACGACTTCCTGGAAGGCGGGGGCTTCGGGCTCTCATCGGGCACCTTCGCGCCGCACAGCCTGCACCTGGCCGGCCCATGGAACGGCGGCCCGAGCGTCGACATCGTCGGATCTTTGCGCGGCTCGCCTGTGCAGTCCAGCACGGCGGTGGTGAGCGCCGCCAGCCCGTCCCGCGTGGTGCTCCATGGGGACGGGTGGGCTGGGTGAGCTTCAGGAGCCGCGACGGAACGCCCCGCGGTTTCCAACCAGGCTGCGGCGAGCACTTTGTGCTGGACGATCTGCACGTCGGCGTGAGCGGCGCACCGGATCCGGAGTCCATCACGGCGGCCTTGGGCCTCGCGGGGCTTGCCTTGGCGGCCCGGCGTCGCCGCCGCCGAGTTTCCGCTCGGCG
>CALGMO010000067.1 GCA_937961665.1 uncultured Fimbriimonadaceae bacterium | reverse complement strand
CGCTGGAGCAGGCGCGGCCGGAAGACAGGGCGGCGCTGCTGAAGCTGCGGAGGATGCGCGACGACATCGAGCGGATCGTTCGCCCGGCAGGGGGCCAGCCCTCGCCCGCGCTGAAGGTGGTCGGAGAGGAGGCGCTCCAAGTGGCCGACCGGATTCTGCGCCAAGCGGCGGCCCTGCTGGGCGCGAGGAGGGAGCTGAAGCGGATCGAGCAGGGCCGCTACGAGGCCGAGCGAGAGGCGGAGAGGCTGGAACAGAGGCTCGCGGCGGCGGGGGACGCCGAGCGGCAGGCCTTGGTCTCCGCCCTCGAGGCCCGGCGCGCCCAAGCCGAGCGCTACGCCGAGGTGTCGGCCCGGATCGAGTCGATCGCGGCGTCCCTGGACCAAGCCGAGCTGGCCCTCGGCGAGATCAAGGCCCGGCTCGCGACGGCCGCCACCTCGGGAACCCCCGCCGAGGAGGACTCCCTGAGGGAGTCGCTCGGGCGGGTGAGGGCGTTGGGACAGAGCCTCGACGAGGCCACAGCCTGGATGGAGCAACGATCATGAGCACCACGGACCGCGCCTACCGGATCTTGAAGGGCTACGTCTCCCGCGAGTGGGACCGCGTGAAGGGCCTCGAGCGCCTTCTCGCCGAGCAGGAGCTGGAACGAGCGGACCAAGGTGGGCCGGCGGCGTCGCAGCCTTCCGCAGGGACCGAGGCCCTCCCGGCCAGCGATCCCAAGGCCCGCGCGCGGCGCATTCTCGGCGTGTCGCCCGACGCCTCTTTCCGCGAGATCCACCAAGCCTTCGCTCGGCTCAACCGGCGCGCAGACCCGAAGAACTTCCCCCCGGGCTCGGAGGAGGCCGCCGTCGCGGCGCAGCTCCAGCAGCGGGTGCAGTGGGCTTACCGCGTGCTCTCCGAGGGTGTCGACGAGCGGGAGAAGCGCTTCGGGTCGCTCGAAATCGACTAGTCCCTCTTCGGCTTGGGCATCGGCGGGGGGAAGCCCTCCGGCAGGACGAACTCCCCGCGCTTCGGCGGCTTCAGGTCGGGCAGGTCCTCGTCGGTGTTGGCGATCGGCACCCACCAGTTGTTGTAGCCGTACTTGGTGAACCCGGGGAACTTGGGCACGCGCTCCAGAATCCACTTCATGTAGCCGAACTGGTTGTTGCCCCACTCGGCGGAGGAGACCATCCTCGGCTCGCCGCGGAGGTCCGGGAAGTTGGCCCAGTTGTCGGCCCAGCTGAGGACGCGCCGCGGGTTGTTGTAGTCGTATCCGCCCTGCCCGTTCGGTGGCACGTGGCAGTTGCCGACCATGCTCGGCGTGCCCGGGTGGTCCAGCTCCAGCCAGGAGAACACGTTCCAAGGGTCGCGCTCGCCGAACGTTTCCCAGATCCCGTCGGCGTAGGCCAGAGCGGCCATGCTCTCGATGCGGTGCACGTAGGAGTGGATCATGTTGTCGGCGCCGACCTCGTAGTTGAAGCCCATCACCCAGAAGGTGCGCCCGATCTCCGGCGGGATGTCGTAGGGGCGGTAGAACCAGGGATTGTCGGTCGGCGCGAAGCGGGCGTAGCGGTTCGGGATGAACATGGCGAACTCGTCCCAGGCCATGCCGCCCGCGCCCCACAGCCACACTTCGCGGATGTCCTTTTTGCGGATGCGGCTCATCAGGCCGGTCTCCTCCAGCACGGCGCGGTAGGAGGTCGTCGCGGGCTGCCAGTTGCCGGTCTTGCGGTCCTCCATGAACTTCTCGTCCGTGTAGCGGAAGCCGTCGACCTTCTTGCTGAACCCGTCGATGCGGATCACGTCGACGATCTGATAGTTGATGTAGCCCCAGCTGGCTTCGCGGATCACGTTCGCTAGGATATGGCTGTACTCGACGGGGTCGTTGGCCTTCAGCACCTCGGTCAGCCGCTTGCCCTCGCTGCGGATGGTCGGGTCGTAGATCACGACGACCACCTTGCTGACCTTGCGGCCGGTGGCCACCTTGGGGTCGTACCGGAACGCGGGCTTCTTCCAGGAGGCCGCCTTCGGGTTCTCGACGGTGTAGGAGCCGGTCCACTGCTTGGTGCCGCTCGGCTCGACGAGAGGGAGGCGCTTCCACGCCGGACCCTGGGCGTACGAGGCCAGGGCCAGAGACGCGAGCGCCGCGGGGAGAAGGATCCTGCGCACGGGGCCAGTCTAGCGCGACAGCCGACGGAGGTCCAGACGGGGCACCATCCGGCGGGGCTTGGAGGGTGAACGCGTTTTGTGTACAATCCGTGCATGGGAGACCGGCGCTTCCTTCTCCATGCCGCCCTCGTCGGCCTTGCGGCGTCCGCCTGCGCCCAATGGTCGCGATCCGAGCGGCGTCTGCCCTGGATTCCCGAGCCGAAGGTCGCCCAGCTCGGCATCAACCTGGCCGGTCCGGCGGACTGGAACACCGAGGTGCCCTTCGTGGACGCCTTCCGGATGTCCCGACCCTGGATCAGCCAGAGGGAGGGCGGCTCGTGGGGCTCCGGCCCGGCCCTCGACCTCGACGAGAACGGCTGGGTCAAGCGTTTGGAGCCGGGCTGCTACGCCGAAACGCTGCTCTGCACGATCCAGGGCGAGCACTATCCCAGCGGCCGCTACACCGTGCTCTACGACGGTGAGGGCGAGCTGAGGTTCTGGGGCTCGGGAACGGTCGCCTCCTCCCGGCCGGGAAGGATCGAGGTGGACGTAGACAGCTCCAAGGGAACCCTGTTCCTCCAGCTGAGGCGCACGAACCCAGACAACTACGTCCGCAACATCCGGGTGATCCTGCCGGGCTTCGAGGCCACCTACCGCGAGAACCCGTTCCACCCAACGTTCCTGAATCGCTGGCGCGGCGTGGCCGTGCTCCGCATGATGGACTGGATGGAGACCAACAACTCCGAGATCGTGCGTTGGCAGGACAGGCCGACGCCGCAGACGGCGACGTTCTCCGCGAAGGGCGTCGCCGCCGACGTGATGATCGACCTGTGCAACCGCCTGAACGCCGACCTGTGGGTTTGCATCCCCCACAAGGCGGACGACGGCTACGTCCGAGGCCTGGCCCAGCTCATCCGCGACCGCCTCCGGTCTCCGCTCCGTGTGTACGTCGAGTACTCGAACGAGGTGTGGAACAGCCAGTTCCAGCAAGCCCGCTGGGCCGCCGAGCAGGGCAGGACGCTGAAGTTGGGAGGCGAGGGGCTGCAAGACTGAGATTACCAGTGGCATTACACGGCCTACCGGTCGGTGCAGATCTTCAACCTGTTCGAGCAAGCGTTCGGCGGCAGGGATCGTCTGGTGCGGGTGATCGCTGCCCAGGCCGCCAACGACCATGTGGCCAAGAGGATCCTCGCCTTTCAGGACGCCGGCCGCAAATGCGACGCGCTGGCCATCGCCCCCTACTTCGGCCTGACCCCCTCGCCCAACGGACAGCCTTCCGCATCCACCGTCCTCGGCTGGGGGCTGGACGGGATCTTCCGGCACCTTCAGGACGAGGTGATCCCGAGGACCGCCGAGTGGACCCGCAGGCACAAGCAGCTTGCGGACCAATACGGGATCGCGCTGATCGCCTACGAGGGAGGCCAGCACCTGGTCGGCATCCAAGGGGCCGAGAACAACGACGAACTCACTCGGCTGCTCATCTCCGCGCAGACGGATCCACGCATGGGCGCCTGCTACCAAAAGTACCTGAAGACTTGGGAGCAGAACGGCGGGGGAGTGTTCTGCCACTTCTCCAGCGTCGCCGAGCCCTCCAAGTGGGGATCCTGGGGCCTGCTGCGGTACATGGACGAGGACCCCGCCCAATCGCCGAAGTTCCAAGCGGTGATGGCTTGGGCGCGCTCGCACGGCCAGACATTCCAGCGGTAAGCCCGTTCGGCGACGCACCGTCGGCGGTCCGGGGCCTCCATGGGAGCCCAGGCCGCTCGCCTCAGGCCCTCGGTCTCGCTCAAGGTTCGGCGGGGCGCAGCGCACCGTCCGCCGACACCCTCGCCCAGCCTTCGCCCAGGGCTTGGTCGATGGCGGTCTGCGCTTTGTGGATCGCCTCGCGACCGACCCGCTGGAACCCCAGCAGCCGCCAGACCTCCCGGGCCGCCGCATCCGCGCTCACCGATCCCGCCGACCGCAGCAGCTGGTAGAGCGCGCTCTTCAGCTCCACCCGGGTCACGTGTTTGGCCTGCTTCAGGACGGGGTCGCAGGCGCTCCAGTCCCTGGCCACCGATCGGGGATCGGCGTCCGGCAGGAGGTAGGCGTCGTCGATCTGGACCACGACGCCGCGCATCAGCGCCTCCCGCACGATCGCATCGATGTCGCGCTGCACGTACGCCCCGGAACGCCGGTAGCCCATCCAGTCTCTCAGGCGGACCTGCAGCAGCTCGTGGCAGATCGGTCCCTCCTGCGCCACGATGGCAGGCACGGGTTCCGCCCCGACATCCCGGGCGACCCGATAGGGCGGCAGCCACGCCGCCGGAGTCTCCTCCACCGGCACCTCCTCGACCTCCGGCAGCTCCGTGGGCGGGTCGGTGACCTCGGCCGCGACGGACGCGGGGTCGGCGGCGGGCGACGGCGCCGGACGGGCCTCGTCCAGATCGGCCCGCAGCGCCTCCAGCAACCTGCGCTCCTCCTCCGCCCGGCGCGTCCACCACTCGTGCGACCACACGCGGTGCAGGCGCCACCCCCGGCTCTCCAGCACCCTCTGGCGGAGCTTGTCGCGGTCCCGAGCCGTGCGGGCGCTGTGGTACGCCGGGCCGTCGCACTGGATCCCCAGGGCATACCGCGACGGCCGGTCGGGATCGCGCACCGCGACGTCCACGCGGCACGATCCCTCGCCAACGTGCAGGTCGGCCTCGAAGCCGTTGGCCCGGAGGAAGCGCACGAGCTCCTCCTCCAAGGGCGAGTCGGTGGTTCCCTCCACGGGCGGATCGATCGTGAACCGTCCGGTCTCCGCGTAGGCGAGGTACTCCCGGAAGAACGCCAGACCCTTGCGATCCGAGTCGGGCCCCACTTGGACGTCCGACGCCGACATGGAGCTGAACACCTCGCAACGAACCCGCGCGCGGGAGAACAAGACGTTCAGGCGCCGCTCGCCGCCCTCCTGCAGGATCGGGCCGAAGCGCTGCGCCACCCTGCCGGTCTCGTCCGGGCCATAAGTGACGCTGATCATCACCACGTCCCGCTCGTCGCCCTGCACGTTCTCCAGGTTCTTCACGCTGAGCGGCTCGTTGGGGTGCCTCTCGTCGTAGGCGCGGAACAGGTCCGGTTCTTGGAGCCGCAGTCCCTGGAGCCCCCGGTCGATCAGGTTGCTCTGCTGGACGTTCATCGCCACCACGAGCAGGCTCAGCTCGGGCGATCGGACCAAGTGCTCCCGAACCGCGTGGAGGACCGCCTCGGCCTCCTTGGGATTCACGCGCTGGCGGGCGCCCGGGTGGTACTGGCCGGCGACGCGGTGGAAGACGATGCCCACCCTGTGCCCGTCGCAGTCCCGCGAGGGCGAGGGGAACACCACGAGCCTGCCGCCGTAGACGTGCCGGTTCGACGGCTCGATCAGCGACGGGTGGACGCTGCGGTAGTGCCACCGGAGGTCCGGACGGCGCACCGGGTCGCTTGCGCGGGCGGACATCAGGTCCAGGATGCTCTCCAGTCCGCGCGCCTGCAGCCCCGCCTGGACGTCCTCGTCCTCGTCGTCCACCTCCTGGTCGGCCCAGACTCGGTCGAAGAAGCTGGTGGGCGGCATCTGCCGGGTGTCTCCGACGACCACCAGCTGCCGTCCGCGGACGATCGAGCAGAGGGCCTCCTCGGGTCGGATCTGCGAGGCCTCGTCGAACACCACGAGGTCGAACTGCGGCATTTCGGGCGGCAGGTGGATCGCCACGGTGAGCGGGCTCATGAGGAACACCGGCTTGATCCTCTGGATGTCCCGTCCGGCCGCCGCCATCGCCTTCCGGATGGGCATGTGCCGGCTCCTCTTCTGCATCTCCCCTCGGATCTTCGCCAGACCCGAACCCGCAACCGCATGCCTGGGCACGCCCTTCGAGTGGCGCGTGCGGACAACCAGCGCGTTGTACTCCAGCTTCTGGTCGTCGAGCCGCCGGAACTCCTCGATCGTCTTCTCGTGGGCCGTGCGGTCGAAGCTCCGCAGCGGCGGGCGTCGCTTCCAGGCCTCGTCCAGCACACCCTCGTAGTAGGTGCGCAGGAAGGCGTTGGTCAGCCGGCGGCCTGCGAGCGGCCACTCGTCCGCGGCGCGCAGGATCTTCAAACCGGCCTCGCGCACCGCCTGGCGCGCCTTGTTCCTCCGGATCTCCGCGTCCAGCCCGTCCAGGTGCTCGCGCCAGGTGTGGAGCTTGGCTTCGAGCTTGGCCCACGGAGCGCTCGCCCAGGCCAGAGCCGAGAAGCGCAGCAGCCGGCAAGCCTCCTCGAAAGCCAGCCGGGCGGCCTCGACTGACCTCTGGGCCAGGCGTGCGGCCTCTATGCCCTTCTTGAGGTCGCCGCCGGAGAGGAAGGCCAGCAGGCCCTTGGGCAGCTTGCCTCCCTCGACCTCCGACCGAAGCTCCAGAGCCCACCGGAGCAGCAGCTCCAGCGTGTCCGGGTCGGTCTGGCAGCCCTTCCACTGGACGCCGAACAGCGGCGCCAGCGACTCGGTCTTGGAGCGGAGGCTCCTCCGGAGCTCCTGGCCGCGCAGAACGGCCTTGGCGCGGCCGGCCATCTCGTCGGCCGAGGGACGCTGCAGGCCCGACAGCCTCTCCCGATAGTTCCGAACGGCCTGCCGGTAGTCCTTGTAGAACCACCGGAAGAACGCGTCGCGCCGGAGGATCAGCGGCGTGGCCCACGGGGACCAGTCCTCCTCCAACGGGTCCCGCTCGAAGATCGATCCCAACGACCGCGCGATGCCGTGGTGCTCGCGGAGCATCGCGATGGTCTCCCGGATGGCGGGCTCCGCCGTGCGCCAGGCCTCTTGGGTCAGGTCCACGCCCTCGTGCGGAGGAGCCTCGTCGGCGAGCTGCGCGCAGGCCGCGAGCACCGCGACCTCGGACGGCTTGGCCGGTTCCGGCACGTGCAGGATGGCCGCCGCCCTGCGGGCCTGGTCCCACGCGTCCGCGAGGGCCGCGCAGGCGCCCTCCACAGCCTGCCGGATCTGGAGCCTCAGGGTGGGAGTGATCGAGTCCAGGCCGCAGCGGTAGAACGGCTCCTGGCAGGCCGGACCGTCGCTCGGGAGGGCGGCCTGAAGGTCCTCGACCAGCGGAAGCAGCGCCTGGATGCGGTGCTCCTCGAAGCCCGCGAGGTCCTCGAACCGGATGGGCGCCTTGAGGTCCTCCTCGTCGACCGGGGGCAGGCCGGAGAGCCGTCCCATCGCCGTGTACGGGCTGATTCCGAACGGCGGCACGGGGTCGTTGACGGCGGCGCTCAGCTCGTTCAGTCTGCGGCGCGTGTCCTCGAGCCTCTCGACGAGCGGGCTCTGTCCGTCCATCTGAACGCGCGTTCGGAGCGTCCGGTCCAGCTCCTCGAAGAAGCCCTTGCGGCTGGCGGTCTTGGCGTGCAGGTCCAGGCACATCGCCGCCAGGCCCTTCTCGGCCAGCCTGCGGTACACGACGTCGACGGCGGCCCGCTTGGCGGCCACGAACAGGACGGTCTTCCCGTTGGCGACGGCCTCCGCGATCAGGTTGGCGATCGTCTGCGACTTGCCGGTGCCCGGCGGTCCCTCCACGAGGATGGAGTGGCCCTCCTTGACCCGCTCGAGCACCAGCAGCTGGCAAGCGTCGGCGTCGAACACCTCGTAGCTGCTCTCCGCCGGTCGGACTCGGTCGAGGTCGGACGCGTCGGTCAGCTTGGATTCGGCGGGAGGAAACCCGCCGCCCAAGAGGGCCACCGCCAGCTCGTGCTGCCACGGTTTGGGGCGATCCTGCCAGTTCGACCCTCCGAGGTCCTCGTACATCACGAAGCGTTCGAAGTTGAAGAACCCGAGGTAGAGGAAGTCGTCCTCGACGGTCCATCCCCTCGACGACACGATCGCCCGAACCTCGTCGAAGAAGCCGTTCCACGACTCCCGCTCGGAAAAGTCGGGAAGCTGCACCCCCAGCTCCCAGAGCTTGGCGGCCAGCGGCGGGTTGCCTCCGACGTCGCCGCCGTCGTACTTCAGGCTGTAGCGGCCGGCTCGGTCGATCTCCAGGTCCACGGGGATGAAGATCAGCGGCGCGCGGCACGATCGGCCGTCCAAGTCGGTCCAATCCAGGGCGCCCATCGCGAGGAACAGGGTGTTGATGCCCAGCTCCTCCTCCGAGGTCCGCGCCAGCCTGCGGATGCTGTAGAGCTTCCGCTCCAGGAGAGACTGGGTGTCGGCGGCCTGCAGCACGTCGTCCAGCTGGTCCAACGGCCGGGTGGGGTCGATGAGGCTGGCCTGCAGCTCCTCCTCGGCGCGCTCCCGCAGGAACGCCAGCGAGACCGGATCGCCGTAGTCGTACAGCCCGTCGTCCAGCGTCGGAAGGGCGTCGGGCAACCTTCGCGGGTCCGGCTTGCCTTGGAAGCGCAGCCCCTTCTCGTCCTCGACGAGGCGCCTCCACACGTGCTCGGACAGCTCGCCCTCGAACAGGATCCCGTTCGTTCGGCTGGGACGGAAGTTCAGCATCGGGTTCCGGAGGGTGAGGTCGAGCAGCTTCTCGCGCAGGAAGCGCACCTGCTCCCACACGCCACGGTCGTGGTCGCCCGGCATGCAACGCATTATGACGGACTTTCGGCCCGTGTCCTCCGCGTCGGGGATCCGGGTCGGCCGAAACCGGCAATCCAGCGGGCTGCTACCCGAGCTTGGGCGCCGGTATGGGCTCCACCCTCGGGCGGGGTATCCGTAAGGGTGCTCTGGCGCGAGCTGTTACCGGAGCCTGGGCGCCGGAATCGGGTCGACGGTCGGACCCTGCACCCTCGGTCCACCGGGTGTCCACTCCAGCCGATCCAAACGGAAGGACCGACCTCGGGGGTTGTGGCCGTACATCGGCTCTCCCTCGGCGTCCCATGCGTGGTAGCCGATCCACCACTCGCCGCTGGGCAGACGGAACACGCACTGGTGCCCCGGCGAGTAGACCTTGCCCGGCAGCGTCTCCAAGATCGGCTTGTCCAGCTTGCGGTACGGCCCCATCAAGCTGTCGGCGACCGCCACGCCGACGTGGTAGCAGGCGTCCCTCTTCCACGACTGGAACCAGCCGCCGGAGTAGAACAGCCAGTAGCGGCCCGCGTGGCGGACGAGCGTCGGAGCGTCGAGGATCCCCTTCTCGATCGGCCGGTCGGCGAACAGGATCGGCTTGGGCGCTCCCAAGGTGCGCGTGAGGTCGGGCGACACCTCCACGATGTCGATGGAGCGGGGCGGCGTCTCGCGGATGGTCAGCAGGTAGGTGCGGCCGGCCTCGTCGTAGAGGGTTCCGTCGATCACCCCGTTCGGGTCGCCGGGGTTGTCGTTGACCGTCCGGCCGCGCGCCAGCTTCGCGACGAAGCGGTAGGGACCCTCGGGCCGGTCGGCCACGCTCACGGCCACGTCGCGCTTGTTGTCGGCGCGGTCGAGGGCCGTGAACAGCAGCCACCACTTGCCGTTCCTCTTGTACAGCTCGGGAGCCCAGTAGTTGCCGGCGGCCCAGTCCACCCTCCCGATCGGCGGCAGCTCCTCCCAGCGCACCAGGTCCCGCGAGCGCAGGAGCTGGAAGCCGCGGTCGTCCTTCTGAGTGGCCACCGCGTAGAACCACGATCCGTCTTGGACCACGTGCGGGTCGGGGAAGTTGTGCGGCCAGACCGGGTTGACCAACCGGGCGTCGGCCGAGGGGCCCTGCAGACCGATCGCCGCCGCCATCAGGAAGCTCCAAGCCATGGCGGCATTGTAGCCCGGACGTTACGGCCCGCTCATGCGGACGGGCGAGGGATGCGCGCCAGCTTCGCCTCGAACTCGCGCAAGGCCGCGCCCTCCAAGCCGGGCTCCTGGCCCGCCATCACACGCCCGAGGGCCTCCAGCTCGGCCCGGCCAAACCGCACCGCCATCAGATGGTGCTCCTCGAACGCCTCCCAGCTGATGGGTGCGACGGCGCGGGCGCATTCCGCCATCCGCTGGGCGTAGCAACGGATCTCGTACTGGGCGTGTTCGTCCAACCTCAGGCGCAGAAAGTGGAACAGATTGTGCAGGTCGATCTGCCAGTACCACTCCGTGTACAGCGACAGCGGCAGGTTGCAGCGGGCCACCTCGCGGGCCAGACCCTGCTCCAGCATGGCCTCGTAGTGCGCGTAAAGCGTCCGCTGGTCCTCCTCCATCTGGCGCAGGATCGCCTCCGCCGCGTCGGCCGGCAGCGGCTCTTCGGACCGGGCCTGCTTGTTGTCCCGGCTCTGCGTGCGGAGCGTGGACGCCTCCGGCAGATAAAACTCGTCGCGCATCACGCTGTAGCGGCCGCTGATCTCGTTCAGGCGCGCCGTGCGGTGCCGCACCCACTGCCGGGCCACGAAGATCGGCATCTTCACGTGGAACGTCAGCTGCACCTGCTCGAACGGGGAGGTGTGGTCGTGCGACAGCAGGTAGTGGATCAGCGCCCGGTCCTGGCGGACGCTCTTGGTTCCGGCACCGTAGCTGACGCGAGCGGCCTGCACCACCCTCTGATCGCCGCCGAGGTAGTCAATCAGCCGCACGAAGCCCTTGTCGAGGACCGGCAGCTCGCGATCGAGCAGCGCCTCGGCCTCCTCCACCACGATGTGCGCCATGCGGGAGATTGTGGCATCCCGGTTCGCCGGGGCGTCGGACGGTACAATCCTCCCGCCCATGTCCGTTCTCGACGACCTCAAGTACAACTCCGACGGCTTGATCCCCGCGATCATCCAGGACTGCCACAACGGCCAGGTGCTGATGATGGCCTGGATGAACGCAGATTCCCTTCGTTTGACGTTGGAGACGGGAAAAACCCACTTTTTCAGTCGAAGCCGGGGCAAGCTGTGGCTCAAAGGGGAAAGCAGCGGTCACGTGCAGGAGGTCAAGAGCATCAGTACCGACTGCGACCGTGACTGCCTCTTGATCGAGGTTCATCAGCACGGAGCGGCTTGTCACGATGGCTATTACAGTTGCTTCTACAACCGGCTTCAGCCCGATCAGAAGAACTGGAACGTCGTGGGTCAGCGGCTGTTCGATCCTGAAAAGGTCTACAAAAAGTAGCCTGAGACTTTGAGCCAGCTTCGTGTGAGTTCCGACCGACCCCGCCGTACCATTCCTACCGCCGTCTGGGCGGCTGGTGTGTGCTGGTTGCTGTTGGCGGGGTGGGGGTTTGTTTCCTATCGCACAGAGGGTGTCCTGCCCCGTGGGCAACAGATGACGGTGGATCGAGCTGTGTTCACCACCGTCAATGCCGTGACGCTGACGGGTTTTCAACAGAGCATCCGAACCAACGACTATGGTTTGCCGGGCCGGCACGCGACCTTCGCGTTGATGGTAGGAGGCGTCGTCTTCACGTTGTTCATTGGAG
>CALGMO010000066.1 GCA_937961665.1 uncultured Fimbriimonadaceae bacterium | reverse complement strand
AAGAACCGGAGGGAGTGGGCGGTGGAACGGGACCCTGCCGCAAGGTACCCCGCCCGCCGGAAGCCGGGATCCGCCCCCGTAGGCCCGCGAGCAGGTACAACACTGGAGCAGAGCCAAGGGAGCTTCAGAAGAGATGGATTTCACCAACCGAGTCGCAGTCGTCACCGGAGCCAGCCGAGGCATCGGCCGCGAGATCGCGCAGCAGCTGGCGGCGAGGGGCGCGGCGGTCGCCTGCGCGGCGCCGGCCGTCGATCCCGCCGACGAGACCGCGGCGCTGATCCAAGCCGCGGGGGGTCAGGCGAAGGCCTACCTGTGCGACGTCACCCAGACCGCCGAGGTGGAGGCGCTGTTCGAGGCAGTCCAGGCCGATCTGGGCGCTCCGGCGATCTTGGTCAACAACGCGGGCATCACGCGCGACCAGCTCATCCTGCGCATGAAGGACGACGAGTGGGACAAGGTGCTCGCCGTGAACCTCAAGGGGGCCTTCCTGTGCACCCGCGCCGCCGCCCGACCCATGATGAAGGCCCGCTACGGCCGCATCGTGAACATCGCGAGCGTCGTGGGCATCGCCGGCGCCGCCGGACAGGCGAACTACTCGGCCAGCAAGGCGGGCCTGATCGGCCTCACCAAGACCACCGCCAAGGAGTTCGGGAGCCGCGGCATCACGTGCAACGCCGTCGCGCCGGGGTTCATCGAGACGCAGATGACCGCCGAGCTGCCCGCCGAGTTCAAGGAGCACGTGATCAAGACCGCGCCGCTGGGTCGCTTGGGCCAGCCGGTCGACGTCGCGAACGCGGTCGTGTTCCTCGCGTCGGACATGGCCTCGTACATCACGGGCCAGGTGCTGACCGTGGACGGCGGATTCATCCTGTAGCCCGTCGCCAGCGCCGCCGGGCCGGGGAACGCCCGGCCCCCTCTGCTCGGGCGGCACCTGCGCGGCAGACCCGGCTCCCCCGCGCGGCCGCCTGCGGCTAGTGCAACGCCTCGCCGACCCGGTCGACCACCCAGACCTCGGCATCCCGGTGGAGGAAGAACCTCTTGGCGCCCCCGTCGTGCCAAGCGTCGGCCTCGTGCGTGGATCCTTGGCGCGCCCCGCCCCTCAGCTGCTTCACATCCAGGCTCCTGAGGTCCTGGCCGGTCTCCGCCCACCGCGCGAGGTCCTCCAGCCGCCGGTTGATCGTAGGCCACCGAGACGGGTTCTCCTGAGTCACGGTCTTGGCGAAGTCCGGACCGAAGCGGATGCGATCCGAAATCTCCGGCAGGAGCCCCCCCGCAGCCTCCTTCTCCCACCAAGCGTCAGCCAGCAGCCGCCCGAACGCGGTGAGCCGGCCGCGGGCGGCCAGCGTCTCCGGCAAGTCGGTGCCTCTTGAGTCCAGCCCCAGCCTCAGCCGGCGCACCTCCCGGCGCTGCTCGTCGGTCAGAAAGCCGAGGTCCACCAGCAGCGGCAGCCGGGGAATGCGCATGAGTTCCGAGCTGCCCTCGAACAGGTACACGGTTTCCTCGGCGTACAAAAGGCCGAGCGTCTGGAAGAACCCCTGCACCGCCTTGAAGCCTCCGGTCGTGTGGAACACGAGCCTCCTGCTCGGTTCGCTGCGGACCCACTGCAGCTCCTCGGCCACCCAGCGGGCGCAGTCCGCCAAGGCTTGATCCAATCGGTTCTGGTCCTGCACCTGGAGCCCTGGGAACGGCTTCTGCTCGACCCGGGCTCCCTGCGCCCTCAGCCACCTCTCCACGGCGTCCGCGGCATGGATCCCCAGCACCGTGTCGCTGCGCACCAGATAGTGCATCTGGACCTCCGCCGCGTTGCCGGTGTAGCTGAGGATCCCGTTGATCTCGGCGGACCGCCTCCTCGCCTCCTCGGGGGAGGCCCGCTCCAAGGCGTCCACCTGCCGCAGGACCAGCTCCTCCAACTTGGGCCGCTCCCCGGCGGGGATCTCCGCCTCGCTGCCGACGTTCGCCCACTGGTTCAGCAGCTTCCTCTCTTCGGAGCTCAGGTCGTGCGAGAGGGAGCTGGTGCCGCACGTTGAGACCAGGACGATGGAACCCATGGCGCCACGTTACCCCGCCGTCCTCAGCGGGCCGCCAGGCGCTCGGCCGGGAGGATCTCGCGCAGGTAGCGGCCGGTCCAGCTGCGCTCGCAGCGAGCCACGTCCTCCGGCGTGCCCATGGCCACGAGCTCGCCGCCGCCGTCGCCGCCCTCCGGACCGAGGTCCAAGATCCAGTCGGCGGTCTTGATCACATCCAGGTTGTGCTCGATCACGAGCACCGTGTTCCCTTGGTCCACCAGCCGGTGGAGCACCTCGAGCAGCTTCCGGACATCCTCGAAGTGAAGCCCGGTTGTGGGCTCGTCCAGGATGTACAGGGTTCGGCCGGTGGCGCGCTTGCTGAGCTCCGTGGCGAGCTTCACGCGCTGGGCCTCGCCGCCGCTCAGCGTCGTCGCCGGCTGGCCCATCCGGATGTACCCGAGGCCGACATCCATCAAGGTGGCCAGCTTCCGGTAGATCTTGGGGATCGGCCGGAACAGCTCGCAGGCCTCCTCGATGGTCATGTCGAGCACTTCCGCGATGTTCTTGCCCTTGTAGCGCACCTCGAGGGTCTCGCGGTTGTAGCGCTTGCCCTTGCACACCTCGCACGGCACGTACACGTCGGGCAGGAAGTGCATCTCGATCTTCAGGATGCCGTCGCCCTTGCAGGCCTCGCACCGGCCTCCCTTCACGTTGAAGCTGAACCGCCCGGATTTGTAGCCGCGCATCTTCGCGTCGGGCGTCATCGCGAACAGCTCGCGGATCAGGTCGAACGCGCCCGTGTAGGTGGCGGGGTTGCTGCGCGGCGTCCGGCCGATGGGCGACTGATCGATGTCGATCACCTTGTCGATCTGCTCCACTCCCTCGATTGAGTCGTGCGGCTCCCACACGCCGCGCGTGCCGTGGAGCTCGTACATCAAGCGGGGATAGAGGGTGTCCTGGATCAGCGTGCTCTTGCCGCTGCCGCTCACGCCGGTGACGCACACGAAGAGGCCCAATGGGATGGCCGCGTCCACCCCCTTGAGGTTGTTCCCTCGCGCGCCGCGTAGCACGATCCACCCGTCCGCCATCCGGGGATCAGTGTACCGGCGCCCGCCGAAGGTCCCTCCCCGTCCGCCGAAGCGCAGCTCGGCAGTAACATCGCGGAGTCATGCAAATCTGTCTCGCATCCATCCTCGTGGACGATCAGGAGAGGGCTCTGCACTTCTACACACACACGCTCGGCTTCCACAAAGCCGCGGATGTGAGGGTCGGCGACTACCGCTGGCTCACGGTGAGCTCCGGTGGCGACACCGAGCTGCTGCTCGAGCCGAACGCGTTCCCACCGGCGCGGGAATACCAGAAGGCGCTCTACAGCGCCGGGATTCCTGCCACCATTCTGTTCAGCGACGACCTCGAGGCGGAGGTCGCCCAACTCAAGGAGCGGGGCGTAGTCTTCCGGCAGGACAAGACGGACATCGGTCCCGTGTTCGTCGCCACCTTCGAGGACGGCTGCGGGAACCTGGTCCAGATCGCCCAGCCGAAGCGCCAGGCGTGAGGCGCGCGGAGGCCGGGATCCGAGGATCCCGGCCCCGAGGGACGAACCCGTCGGCTTAGCGGCGCCTGCGGCGCACCGCCACCACGAGGCTCCCCACGGCCAAGGCCATCGTCGCCGGCTCCGGCACGGGGACCGAGGTGGGGGCGACGAGCACGTTCTCCAAGAACCCCTCGTTCTGGAACTCCGCCAGCAGGTTCCAGTTCCACTGGTTGGCGGTCGTGTCGTAGTAAGAGTGGTACACGCGCCCGCCGAAGAGCGTCTCCACGCCGATCAGCAGATCGCCGGACTGCAGGTTCGGCACGCCCGACAGGTTCGACAGCTCGATCATCTGGCTCGCGGAGCCGTTGTACAGCATCGCATAGATCGACAGGTTCGGATTCAGCACCGGGAAAACCCGGAGGCAGTCCAAGGAACCGCCGTTCGTCGGCAGGATGCCGGCGGGGAGGGTGTGCGTGTAGACGTTGAGCGCCGAGTCGATCGAGAAGAACGTGTTGGTGGCGGCGTTCTGACCGATCACGGCCTGGTTCTGGAGGTTGCCGTACCTCGGGTTGCTGCCCAGCACGATCACAGGCTCCGGGCGCGCGAGCTGCGGGCCGTCGCGCAGGACCGCCATCGGGGTTCCCACGCCGGACGAGTTGATCCTCCAGATCTGGCCGGTGCCCTCGTCGGCGTACAGCAGGTCGTGGTTGAACACCCCGACCTCGTCCCAGTGGACGGTGGTGTACTGGAGGCCCGAGGGCAGGCCCGTTGCGAAGGTGGACACGGTGCCTCCCGGCGTGATGGCGTACACGGAGCCTCCTCCGCCGCCGGCGACGAACGTCGTGCCGGCCGAGAAGCCGGCCCAGCTCGTCGGGAGCACCGAGAGCAGAGTCTCCTTGTACGTAGCGCCGCCCGTCTGGGCGAAGTGGCTGAGCGCCTTGGTCGTCCTCTGGATCGTCGCGTACTGCGGCGGAGTGGACCCGTACTGGTACTGCACCACGAACCGGTCGTTCCCGGCGTCGTAGCCCATCTTCATGCCGCCGTTCACGGTCGTGTACAGGCTGGCGTTGATCCCGTAGAACGTCGTGATCGTGGCGGAGCCAAGGCAAGAGAGGAGAGCGAGGGAGGCGACGCCCGCCAATCTCCCGCGGCTGCGCGCGTCGCCCCTCAGGCTATCGAGTTGCAGCATCTTCATGGTTCGTATCTCCAACTGGGGGACCGCTGAACCCCGATCCGGGGCACCCCCACGGTCCCTCGCTGCAACCGAAGTGCCGAAAGGCCTCCCTGTTCCGTCAAACCGGCCTTTGGACCCTGTTCGTACCTGCATCCCTCCGTCTTCGCAAACGGGCGCGCGGCGCACGTCCGAATGGAATCCAAAGGAGCCTGCCGCGCCTCTTTCCCTAGGTAGAATGGCCTAGAGGGCCGACTGCGGCCCTCCCTGTCTCGGCCGGACCGCAACGAGGGTCCGGAGGAGGAGAACCATGCCGAAGAAAATCAACGACAACTGCGCGGACTGCGGCGTGTGCGCCGAGGTCTGCCCGGAGCAGGCGATCGTCCCCGGCGACGGCAAACACGAGATCATCGCCGAGAAGTGCAAGGACTGCGGCGAGTGCGTCGAGGTCTGCCCGTCCGGCGCCATCGAGGACCTCTGACGACCGACCGACCCGCGGAGGGCGGGCTCAGCGCCGATCGGCCCGCCCCGCTCCGCGGCACTTCGCTCGGAACTCCCTGGGAGACCGCCCGCAGGTCTGCCGGAACGCCTCGTTGAACCGGCTGGACGAGCCGAAGCCCGAGGCTTCGGCAACGTCCGCGATCGGAAGGCCCGTGGTCGCCAGCAGGCGCATCGCGTGGGCGACTCGGTACTGCACCAGGGTTCGCACTAGCGTCGTTCCGAACTCCCTTCGGAACAGGTCCATGGCGTAGTTCGGGTTCAGCCCGACCGAGGCGGCGATCTCCGCCACCGTGAGCGGCTCGCGGAAGCGCCGCGCGACCTCCCGGGCCATGCGCGACACCTTCGAGTGGCTCGGCAGAAGCTCGGACTCCAGCGACGAGGCCGGTCGCCCCGCCGCCAGCGCGAGGAGCCGGGATCTCAGCTCCGCCAGCGCGTGCCGCGCCGCCCCAGATTGGCCCCCGGAGACCAGCGCGCTCCAGCGCTCGAAGCTCTCCGTGTCGAGGCTCGAGGCCGCCGGCCGCGCGTCCCACAGCAGCTCTCCCGAGAGGACCCGCGTCACGAAGGCCTCGGGCAACCCCAGCGCGAGGAACTCCACGAGCGGAACGGTGAACACCCAGTAGGCGCTCTCGACCGTCCATCCGACCAGCTAGTGCGGCACCGCGGCCCAGAAGAGCGCCAACCGGCCAGGTGGCACGCGAACCACCCGGCCGACGATCCGGTAGGTCAGCTCGGCCTGCGGAGAGAAATTGACCTCCACCTCCTGATGCCGGTCGGCGCGACGCATCGCGCTGGGCACCCACCGGTCGCACTCCAGCCCGTACGGTTCGTTGAGGGGACGCGCCGGATCGAACCTGCGCACGGACCTGAGGATACCGGCAAAGCGGGCTCCGACCTGGTGCAGACTCGGCCAAGGAGGTTGGAGCGAAACGATGCAAGCCGCTCATGTGTGGGATCCGATGGAGCTGTCGCTCCAAGGGCCGAAGGCAGGCAACCCGTACCTCGAGGTACGGCTGTCGGCCACGTTCGAGGGTCCCGCCGGGAGCATCGAGGTGCCGGGCTTCTACGACGGAGACGGGGAGTTCAAGGTGCGCTTCCTTCCCTCGGTCCCCGGCACGTACCGATGGCGCACCCGGAGCAACAGCCCGGCGCTGGACGGTCGGGAGGGCACCTTCCAGGCCGCGCCTGCAAGGCCCGGACGGCACGGACCGGTGCGCGCCGAGGGGGTGCGCTTCGTGCACGCGGACGGGACGCCGCACCTCTCGTTCGGAACGACCTGCTACGCCTGGCCGCACCAAGAGCCGGCGATGCAGGAGAAGACGATCCGGACGCTCGCCGTCTCGCCGTTCAACAAGATCCGGTTCTGCGTGTTCCCCAAGTCGTACCGCTACAACGAGAACGAGCCGCCCCTGTACCCGTTCGAGGGCGAGCCGATGAGAAACTGGGACTGGAACCGGCCCAACTTCGCGTTCCTGCGTCACTTCGAGGAGTGCGTCCGCAAGCTCGACGAGCTCGGCATCCAAGCCGACATCATCCTGCTGCATCCCTACGATCGGTGGGGCTTCGCCAAGATGCCCCGCGATGCCGAAGCCCGCTTCCTCCGGCACGTGGTGGCCCGCTTGGCGGCGTACCCGAACGTCTGGTGGTCGATGGCCAACGAGTACGACCTCATGCCCGATCGCGACGAGGCCTACTGGGACGGACTGTTCCAGCTCGTGCGGGACGCCGACCCGTTCGGCCACCTGCGGTCGGTTCACAACTGCGTCCGCTCGTACGACCACGCCAAGCCTTGGGTGACCCACCTGAGCGTGCAGGGCGAGGACCTGGCCGCCGGCCGCGACCTGCGGAAGAAGTTCGGCAAGCCGGTGGTGTTCGACGAGGTGGGCTACGAGGGGGACATCGAGGAGATCTGGGGGAACATCAGCGCCCGGGAGATGGTGCACCGTTTCTGGCTGGGCACCGTGTGCGGCGCGTACGTGGGGCACGGCGAAACCTACCGGCACCCCAAGG